>DAOVIP010000485.1 GCA_030671465.1 Candidatus Aminicenantota bacterium
CCGGTCAGGGTAAGGGCCACTCCAGGAATGGCAGAACCGTCAGGAAGCAATACAGTTCCGTAAATGCCAGCATCTGATTTCTGTGCGAAAGCAAATGATGACACCAGTGTTAGTGCAATGAGCACAAACAGAAACTTTTTCATATAAACCTCCTTTAAGATTTAGTTTCATCATATTTATAGCAATATCCATACCAACCTGAAAGTTGCCGATAACACTGTCTTTATTTAAAATATGCTCTGAAAAATCCAAAATATTGAATAGAAAATTCAATTTATTGAAATACCTATATAAATATATAATGTGGAAAAAAAATATTGTTTTTAAATCTTGACTGTTCTTTTTTTTTAAGTTATGATTAGATTTCGTTCGGCCGGGATAGCTCAGCAGGTAGAGCGAGGGACTGAAAATCCCTGCGTCCGTGGTTCGATTCCGCGTCCCGGCATTTCAATCTTCCGATCATATTTTCGCAACTCAGCCCCATTTTGGAAAAATAAATACAGGGTAAAAAAATTTATATGAATTTAAAACAATCCTATTTTAAATACGACTTCAGTGAATTGGTAGCCCGGAGATTTTCCTGCCGGACTTTTGAAAACCGGAAAATCGAACCGGCAGCCTTAAAACCCATATCGGATTTTATCTCCACCCGGTCGCCTGCCGATCACCACTCCATCCGGCTGCAAATAATTTATAAAAAGGATATTAAAAAGGAAAACCTGTTCAGCACCGGCACATATGGAATGATCAAGGGTGTCAATACCTTCATGGCCGGAATCATCGAAAAGAAGCACCCGGTGGCCTGGGAGGAACTCGGTTATGTAATGCAGCAAGCCGTTATCCTGGCCACGGATCTGGAGCTCAACACCTGCTGGATCGGCGGGGTTTTTGACCGTAAAACCTTTGGAAAAGTCCTGAATATACACAAAAACGAAATGATTCCGGCCATCATTGCCCTGGGCTATGCCGCTTCGAAAAAAACATTGCGGAATAAAATGACACGCTGGGGAGCCAAGGGTGACCGGAGAAAACCGGCGGAAAAATTATTTTTTCATCAGGATATTGAACATCCACTGGATCATGAATTTATTCCGGGTTACCGAATACCTCTGGAAAATGTCAGACTGGCCCCTTCGGCTTCCAATAAACAGCCCTGGAGAATCATTCGGGTATCCGATTGTTTTCATTTCTATCTCAACCGGGACAAGGTATACAGCAAACTAATCCCCCGGGTCGATCTCCAGAGAATTGATATGGGAATAGCCATGTTTCATTTCGAGCAATCTGCCCGGGAATGCGGGCTGAAGTTCAAAAGAATACATGTTGACCCGGTTCTGGAGAATTTACCCAACAACTATGAATATATTGTTTCCTACCAAACCCAGGATTAGCTATTTTATCAAGTCGTTCCAATATCCAACTTGTCACGAAAATCTCCAATAAATTTTAAATTACGGGCAAATTACCATTCGCCCCTACATTAAATAGCCCGCACTTCAGGTACCGGGGGAGATTGAATAAAATTCAAATATATTTTGCCACTATACTTTTTTTAACCACATAACGTATAATATAAAACGCAATGAAAATCAGAAGCTTTATTATTTTTATCTGTCTTCTGTATTTACCCGGGATTTTTTTATCGGCCGATGATCGCCTGGCTGAATTGATTTC
>DAOVIP010000200.1 GCA_030671465.1 Candidatus Aminicenantota bacterium
AAAAAAATAAGCTACCGCCGCTGATAGTTTGCATACCTACAAATAATATCACGATAGCATCAAAAATAAATCACTTTCAATATAGCATATCTGGATTTTTTTTCAAGTGACCGGTTCAGTGACAAACAGTCTTGGTAGGCTATTTCTTCTCACCCTTTCCCTTGTGATTCTTCTTATCTTTTACAATAACCACGACCTTCTCATTTTTCTTCATCAACCACAACTTTTCCCTGGCCTTCTTCTCAAGTGCCAGGGGATTATTTTTTAGTTCCCGGATCTCCTGTTCCAGCTGTACTTTTTTCTGCTCAAGCCCTTCGATTTTTTCCTCTAAATCTTTTATTTTGGTCTGAGTAGTAATGATCTCAATAATGCCCCCCTCGCCGAAAAAAAAAGTGAGGATAATGATTAATATAAGCAGGGCAATCAGCATTAAAAATCCTTTTGAAGTTAAAAATTTCCTGGTCTTGTTTTTACTCAATCAGCTGCCTCCCCATTTTAATCAATTCAGTGGTCCTTTGCTTCAGAGGAGATTCGGCATAGATACGGATTAAATGATTGGTACCGGATTCTCGCAATAAAAGCCATGATTTTTGAAAAATAAATTTGATGCCGTCATCAAATAATATCTCTTTCGGTTTTAAACCATTTACATGGTAATCCCTGTGTTTCAACAAATTCAGGAATTTTTTCTTTCTGGACTCATTGATCCTGACCGAAATTTCCTGGTTATACAGCTTTGAAAATTTGATTGAAAAATTCTTCAGGATCTTATCCATGTCCAACTTATAATAAGCCAGCATCTCGGTCACCAATAAGTTAAAAAGAATGCCATCTTTAATGGTGATTCCCTTATTCAGAGAAGCCCCATTGGAACTTTCTACTCCAATAAATGTTTTTCTTTTGGAAAGCATATCTGCCACATATTTGAATCCCACCGGGGTTGTATAGACTTTTCGAAAATAATAATTGGCAACCCTCTGAATATAGTCTGTGGTGGATACCGATTTGACAATACCGCCCTCCATTTTCCTGATGGTTATCAGGTATTCAATCAGCGGGGGGACAATCATGTTGGCATTGATATACTTTCCTTTGGCATTAACAATACCGAACCGATCCCCATCAATATCCGTGGCCACCCCGATATCGGCCTTTTTTTCACACACCAGCTCAGAGAGTTCCCTTAAATTTTCACTGTTGCACGACGGAATAACCGCACCAAAAGACGAATAAGGAAAATTATGAATACTCTCAATTTCAATATCATTTTTACTCAACACATAATCCAAATATTCCCTGGAAGCACCGTATAAATTATCCACCGCGATCACCACACCTGAATCTCGTATCAAATTAAAATCAATTATGTTTTCAATATAATCGATATAAGGACTTCTGACATCGATACTTTCGATTAATTCTTTGTTTGCATATTGGGGTTTGAAATGAAAATCGTGCTGAACCTTCTCCACCTCCTTTTCTATCTGATTTGTCTCTGATGGCAGTGCAGGGGCCCCATTATGGTTGAAAACCTTAATCCCATTGAATACTGGTTTGTTATAGCTGGCCGTAAAGTTGATGGCCCCGCAACACCGGTAGTTGATGGTCCCCAGGGAAATAGCAGGCAGCGGGGCATCCCGGATTGAAAAATAAGTTTTTACGCCGAACAATGATAACATTTTCGTGGTTTCGGAGGCGAATTGCCTGGATAAAAATCGGGTATCATAGTTGACGATGATTTTTAGTTCTTTTCCGGGATATCTTTTTTTCAGGTAATTGAAATAGGCCTGAGTGAAAATTCTCACATTTTTAAAGGAGAATTCCCGCCCCATTCTGGCTCGCCAGCCATCGGTTCCGAATTTGATCACTCCCATACTCAATAGATAGTATAAAACCTGAAATTTATCAATTTTACTGCAATTGAGCGGTATTTCGGTTAATACCACAGGGTATTAAACCTTTTCATTCATCAAAAAGGAATAAAGGAATTCCATCCGTTGGGTAATACTTTGGCCACATCATTCAACAAAACAAACACCATCAGGGAGATGAGTATGATAAAACCGGTGTTGATCAAAATGGCTTTTACCTTCTGGTTCAATTCTTTTCGAATGACCGCTTCGATTGAATAAATCATCAAATGCCCGCCATCAAGAGCTGGAATTGGAAAAAGGTTGATGATTCCCAATTGGAGGGAAATAAAGGCAATTAAAATAAAGAAATTGGACAAACCGCTTTCCATGGCTTTTTGAGAAAACTTGGCAATTTCAATGGGTCCGGATAAACTCTTCGGTGACAGCTTACCCACCAACATTTTCTTAAAGGCATTGAAGGTTAGAAAGGTCAGATTGCTCAATTCATCAACACTTTTGCGCATGGATTCAAAGAAACCATAATTGACAGCCACAGTGGGTGAATGGGGTATCATCTCAATACCGATGACGCCTTTCTTCTGTACCTTTTTCGGTGTGATGTTAACATCCAGAATATCCTGGTCGCGTTTTACGGTAAATAGCAGCAGCTGGTTTGGATTTGAGGCAATAACTTTTCCGATTTCAAAATAGTTTAAATTCTGTCTGTTGATGGCCAGAATCACGTCCCCCTTTTTCAATCCGGCATTAATGGCAGGTTCGTTAGGATTCAGGGTACGAACCTCTGTTTTATGATCCCAATATAATCCGGCATATCCAATATTATATTTGGAGTGGGACTCAATTTCTAACTTGAGGGATAGTTGCTTTCGGTTCCGCTCGATAACCACATCAAGAACCTCATTGGGATTGACCCCGATATTCATTTCCAGTTCTTTCCAATTAGTGATCTTTCTTTGACCGATAGAGACTATAATATCACCTTTTTTTATTCCCGCTTTGGCTGCAGGAGAGTCTTTCTCAACAAATCCGATCCGTGGAGGCTCGAACTTATATTGTTCTGCCTCAACTCCGCTGATATTGATGACAGTCAGTATCAAAAAGGATAACAATATATTCATGGCCGGTCCCATGATCAGGATAAATATCTTTTGGGCTCGGTTTTTGGACTGGAATTCATACGGCTTCAACTCTTCTGAATCATATTCCTCCTCTCCAGCCATTTTTACAAATCCCCCCAAGGGGATCAGACTCAGTCTGAAATCCGTATGACCAATTTTTTTTCCGAACAGGCGTTTCCCAATTCCGAAAGAAAAAACTTCAACTCTGACTTTCATTAAAATCGCTGCCAGATAATGGCCCAGTTCATGTACAAATACAATAATGCCCAGCACAATGGCAAAGGCTAAAATTTGGTATAAAACAATCATTTCGGCTTTCTCCGCTTAATATAATTTGCAGTCTTATTCTTGGTATCCCGAATGGTTTCCTCTACATCATCGAGGGAACGGATTGGATAAAACTTTTCATCGTGAAGAACGGTTTCTACCACATCAAATATATCATTGAAAGATATCTCTTCCTTTAAAAAAGACTCCGTTGCAACTTCATTGGCTGCATTAAAAACCGCTCCTGCATTTTTTTTCATATCCAGTACATAATAGGCCAATTCAATAGACCTGAACTTATCCGTATCAACTGGATAGAAGTCAAGTTTCTTTAAATCACTCAGATTCAAACCTTTATTTTCGAAAAACATCCTCTCCGGAAAACTTAAAGAATACAAAATCGGAATTCTCATATCAGGCCAGCTCAACTGAGCAATCAAGGAAGAATCAATAAATTCAACCATTGAATGCACAATGCTCTGCGGATGAATGACCACATCAATTTGATCTTTGTTCAGATTAAACAGATAATAGGTCTCAATGATTTCTAAGGCCTTATTCATCAAGGTTGCCGAATCCAGTGTGATTTTTGTACCCATAGACCAGGTGGGATGGGTCAGGGCCTCTTTTACGCTGATCTGAGAAAATTCCCGTTTGTTTCTTCTGAAGAAGGGACCCCCCGAAGCAGTCAGTATGACCCTTCTCAAATATTCTTTTTTGTTGGCCCCGATACTCTGGAAAATAGCGCTTTGTTCGCTGTCGATGGGAATCAGCTCTGCCCGGGACCGGTTCAATTCAAAATTGATCAACTCTCCGGCAGCCACCAGTGTTTCCTTGTTGGCCAGACAAATCCGCTGGTTGTTTCGAATGGAAATTATGGTGGCAGCCAGGGACGACGTTCCGCTAATGGCCGAGATTACCGTATCAATCCCATTGTCCGATACAATTTCTTCGATGCCACGATCTCCATAATAAAATTCTTTATCCGGGAAAAGATTTTTTAATCGATCGGCATCTTTTTTATACTTGACACTGATTCGATCCGGATTGAAAAATTTAATTTGCTCCTGTAACAATTTGATGTTCTCACCGGCAGCAATAGCGACCAACCGGAACCGATCCCGGTTGGCATCGATGACGTCCAGGGAATTCCTTCCGATTGAACCGGTGGACCCCAACAGGGCGATATTTTTTGATTTCATATCCTCACTATTTATTGATTTCAGTATTCCCGATTATGCATTCCAAAAAAATAAAATGAGATAATACAGCAATGGAGAACAAAAAATATAACTATCCAAACGATCAAGAAAACCACCATGACCCGGT
>DAOVIP010000075.1 GCA_030671465.1 Candidatus Aminicenantota bacterium
GAGGATTATGCATTTTTTGTTTACCCCTCCCCGGATGGGCATCAGATTCTGGTTAAGAAGGCAGATATCGGATCCAGTTCAACCCTGTTCAGGAAATGTCCCCATACCTTTATGGTGGAAAGTGGCAGGGAATTTTATTTGGGTGCGATCCGATTTCAGGTTCTGGGTGATTTAAGAGCGGAAGATGAAGATAAAACTGTGATGAAATCCGATAAAACCGTTTTACGGGGACCGGGAGAAAAGCAGGTGCATCACTTTTTAGCCGGTAATCCCCGGATCAAGATAAAGAACCTGGAATCAGAGCATGATTCTGCGGAAATCTTAGAGGCCACCTCAGTGGGCAGGGACTTCGTGGCTGAACTTTCCGGACTCGAGGAAGAAGAGTTGAGGAATAGCGGAATTTCCAAAGAACATATCCGAATCACTCCCTTTATCGGGGGAAAATGGTTGCTGGAACCCCAGATGGATAAACCGGTATTTGAGGAGATCAACGAAATACCCCTCCTCTTGAAAACCGATGATACCCTGAGGTGGGTAGGTGAAAACCAAATGGGTGAATTCGAGATTCATGTCGTTATAAAAGAGGTTTAGGTGTTATCGATATTCTTTGTTATTTTTGGCAGTATTGGGATATTTTTAAACTGGCCTATCATTGAAAAGGGAATTTTTGTCTTTTTGACTCAGCCTCTGGGTAACAGTCAGGTACTGGCAGCCCTAAAAGGGTACTGTGCCGGTTTTTATCGGCTGGATGGCTACGTCATTATCGTTATATCATTGCTGATCCTGATTTCGGCGTTTATCCGGACCAGTAAAACCATATTGAACCTGAGAATTATATTGCTGGTGGTGACCACGGCAATCATTTCAGCCGAATTATTCACGGTTATTCAGGCGGGTTACTCCTTTCATCGCTTTACAGGGCTGATGTACTCAACCATATTTTATCTTCTGGGATTGGTAGCGGCCACATTCAAAATCGGATCCATGAAATCTTTTAATTCGACCTTTGCCGGAAAACCCATGAGTGAAAGCAAGGCTTTTTCCCAGACATTCAGCCAGGTTATCAATAATGTTTCTCGATCCCTGAAAATTGAATGCCAGGCCCGGGATAATATTGATTCAGACTGGAAAAAGGGCCAAATCCGGGAATTCAGTGGGCATGAAATCAATGTCGGACGGGACCGGAATTGGGCGGGTTTGACTATCGGGCCAGAATGGGACATGGTCAGCAAACAGCACGGAATTATCAGGGTTATCGGCAGTTCTATGATTTATGAACCGATCTCCAGCCATTATGCCTATGCTGTAGACGGGAAACCCTTTTCCGTGCCCAAGGAAATTCCCAATCAATCCCGTTTATCACTGGTATCCGGCCTGGGACCGGAATTCACTATTGAATATCAATTTAAGAAAGATCCTATCCTCCATCCCAAAACCATGTTCCGGGCCGGGGAAATCGCCCGGGATGAATTCAAACGGCTCCAGTCCACCTTCAAGATTCTCATTGTCCTGGTCATTCTGGCCCTGCCCCTGTTATGGATTTTCACCGGAGTCCAGAAAAAGGTAATGGGCGATTATATTGATGGAATTAAAAAGCAGAACCAGGACTTCACCCTGGAGTTGAAAGGTAAAATGGACAGAATCGGTGAATTGGACCTGGAAAATCAAGACAACCAGAAAGAGATAAACCGGTTAAAAAACAGAATCAGTCAATTGAAACATTACGGGGCTGGCAGCGGTGAAGAATTGGGTAATTCCCAAAGCCAAATTGAAAAGATAAAAAAACGTGCTGCAGACACAAAAATCAGTGGACAAATCAAACGGCTGGCCAAAACAATTGATATCAAGCTGAGCTCGCAACGTATCTCTGTCTATTTCCCCTGTCTGACCTTTTTCGGTGAGCGCCGGGCCAGGTCGGGATCCGGATTCTTTGTAAAGGGCAGGGGAGGCAGTATTTTTCTGGTTACCGAGAAGGAAATGGTGATGGGAAACAGCTCCAGAAAAAACACCCGCACTTATCTGTTTGTTTACCCCGATTCCTGGAAGGTTTTTCAGCAATATCACTCGACCTTGATTCAAAGGCGACAATCCGTGACCGTGCTGCATCAGCAACTAAAAAAGAAGTCCTCCCGTTATAACCTGATGGTCCTTGATGGACGCAAATGGAGATCATTTGGACGGGAATTCAGCGGGAATGCCATTGTAGCAGCCTCAATAAAAAACTTTCCCGATTATCTGCTTCCCTATGTACCCAAAGCCGATTCCGCTGTTTCCCGGTCGGACCGGGTGATTGTATACGGATTTCAATCCGGAAAAAAAATCTATTCGGTCGGTAATATTATCAAAATTGCAAGCAATATGGTCAGGGTTCAACCTGCAGTACGTATGAAGGTTTCCGGAGGATTGCTGTTAAAGGTGTTGCCCAATGGGAATTATGCAGCCGTGGGTGTTGTCCATTCCAGAGGGGGAAAGGGTCCGGGTTCCGGGATCTCGTTTTTACGGTTTTAGGATTTTCAAGCATAATGAATAAAATTGACAAATATACGGTTATCAAGGAAATCGGTTCCGGTGGATTCGGAGTGGTTTATCTGGTGGAATCCAATGGAAATCAATTTGCCCTGAAACAGCTCTCCCGAAATAATATGGAACCTGAAATAACCGAGCGTTTTATCCGTGAAGCGTTGCGGGTGGAGGAGCTGAGGAAAAATTATCAAATCGATTACCTGATTCGAATATACGAGGTTTTATTCAAACACAATGCCTTTGTCATGGAATATATTCCCGAAAGTTCCACTGAGTATTTCCAGAAAAGCAGGGATGAACATTTCATCAACTTGTTGATTCAGGCCATTCATCAACTGCACAAGATCGGGGTGGTTCACCGGGATATCAAGCCGGAAAATCTGAGGGTAAAAGATGGACAGCCAGTATTGATCGATTTTGGTATTGCCAGCTGGTGGGACAGCCGGAGCAAAATCATTCCCACCGGGACCAAGTTTTACTCGCCTCCTGAAATCGTCTGTATTTTCGATGAGTTCAAAAGATTACAGGCTGCCCGAGAAGCCAATAAGAAATTGATTGAGATTTTACCGGACAATGCCAAGGAAAGAATTAAATATATAAAAAAACTCCACGATGTTTACAGCCTGGGAATAACCATCGGGGAATTGTTCAATGGCAGTCTTCCCTTCAACCGGAATAGCTACCGCGAATATTTGGATAAGGGAGACAGTGAGGATTTTCAAATCTGGTTGAAAAAGATACCGGAAAAATTCAGGGATTTTATCCGTAAAGCCACTGTCTTTTATCCGGATAACCGCTATCAGTTGGATGACCTGATGGGAAACCTGGATATGGCTACCAGTACCAAAGCGTTGTCCCTGGCAGGTGAAGAACAAGACCTCTATTTTCAGGAGGGATACATCACCTGTTCCGGCTGTCAGAAGGAAACCCTTCCACCCGCATATTTTTGTCCTTATTGTGGTGAAGAATTGTGCTGTCTCTGCCTTTATATCATTCCGGATCAGGATATCGCCACCTCTGATTTACCGGCTTCGATTGAGTTGAAAAAAGTCGAGTTCAGGGGGGAAAAGAGCAGACTGATGGTGATCGATATGAAAGGTAAGGATTTTGAAATCAAAATCGGCCGAAACCCGGACCTTACCCAGATTACCTTCATGGATGACAACTGGATGTCGAATATTCATGGGGCTCTGGTTAAGGAGGGTGCCCAAATTTATTATGCAGAAGGAGTGGGGGGCAAATTACCCACCAATCCCAGCCTGGTAAACAATATTCCGGTGGGAAAATCCCGTATAGAATTGTTTTCGGGTGGCTTTCTTTTATTGGGAAGTACAGCCTTTCAAATAAAAAAATATTTTGGTAAAATGCAAACTGGGAGTCAATGATATGAGGCAATGTAAAAAATGCAACCGTCTTTTAAGCGATCAGGTGAAAAAATGTCTGTATTGTAAGAACGAGGATTTCAAGGAGCTGGTTTTTCCCAGTTCATCGGTAAGTGCCAGTTATATGATTTATTCCCATGAAATCGTGGTAGATGGTGTTGCCTACACCATCGTAAAACCACTGGGAAAAGGTGGATTCGGAACAGTTATCAAGGTAATTGACACCACTGAAAACAAGTATTATGCCATGAAGGCGCCTCTGATTTTTGATGAAATATTTTCCAATAATAAAGCCAATAAGGAAGATGAGATCGAAATTTCACAGAAATACCTGGAAAATGAGATTGACACCATACTGAAATACATGGATGACACCTTCCTCTATATTTACAGAAAGGGAACGGCCCAGACTTATTCACACGGTAAAAAAATTGAGTTTCCGGTCTTTATGATGGAATTGGCGGATGGCACGATCAATGATCTGATCAAGCTTGAGTTTGAAGGAAAAAACAAGCTGGCCTACGATGAGAAAATCAAGATGATCAGGGAGATGGTTAATACCATATCGAGTTTGCACAGCATCAATGTGGTCCATCGGGATCTAAGTCCGGATAACATGTTTGTGGTAGACCGGGGCGGTAAGCTGTCCTATGTGTTGGGTGATTTTGGGGCATCCAAGCGTCTCCATGATACCGCATTATCGGGAAAATCATCCAAGATTGTCGGTCATTCTGCCTATCTGGACCCGGCCCGGTTTGAAGACAAATACCGCTATGATCTGCGAGTTGATATTTACAGTCTGGGAATCATTATCGTTGAAATACTGATGGGAAAGTTCTGGGTGAAGGTGTTTGGTGAAGAAAACATTTCACACCTGGTGGCGCTTGATTTTGAAAAAGAATTTTTATTGACCGAAGGCAAAAAGCATATACCTGACAAACTGATTGAGATTATTGGCCGGGCGGTCAAGCGAAAACCTGAAGACCGCTACCAGTCGGTCGATGAGTTTCGCTCGGAATTGTTTGCCGAGCTGGATATCAGTTCACAGAAGATAACCGCACCCCTGAAGG
Organism: Candidatus Aminicenantota bacterium; assembly: GCA_030671465.1. GTDB lineage: Bacteria > Acidobacteriota > Aminicenantia > UBA2199 > UBA2199 > CAZOWT01. The sequence goes on from DAOVIP010000075.1 coordinate 4,976, forward strand.
TTACTCCTCAACCCAAACCGGAAGAATTAAAAATAAAACCCCTGGCCTTTGATTTTTATTTTACCGTCAAACTACCTTTTGCCTCGGGCGGAGAAACTTTTGCCCAGGATATCATTGAATTTGATCAATCAAAAAGGATCGAACTCCGGGATTACAGAGGAGCCAAAATTGTTTTCAATGACTATACTCCCCGGAAGGCATTCCTGCGAAATACCTCGTTGTATACGGCAGTTGCTTCTGAAAATTCAATCTTTCTCAATTTTAAAAACAGTGAGTTTAAAAAACTGTTGAAATCCATAAAGGATATTGAAAAGGATGTGAGCGGGGAACTGTCCTTCAAAGGGACCATCGAATCCGAAGGGGTCGAAACATGAGCAAAAGCAGATATGGCTGCACCTATCCCCTGATCGTTGAATGGCATCAGGGTCCCAGAGATTACCAGGAGGATTATTTTGAGGTTTACAGCCAGAACAACAAAACCCTGCTGGTACTGGCCGATGGAATGGGCGGACATTCCAGTGGAGATCTGGCCTCCCGCTTGACAGTAGAAAGCCTGATTGATGGATTCAAGCAGGATCAGAATTTTGAAAATCTCATTCAACACAGCATCAAGAATGTACTGGCTAAAATGAGGGAATCGGGTAAAGATATGGGCTGTACCCTGGTAGTGGCTCTGCTGGAAAAACAAAATGACCACTACCAGCTGTCTTACTCCTGGATTGGTGATTCTCGACTGTATGTTCTATGTTCAGGTCAGAAGCCCACCGATAATGCCAAAGCCATTGAACAACGGGATGAAAACACCCTGTGGCTGCTATCGGATGATGACAGTTTCGTCTGGGGCTTTTTTCTCAATCAGGAAATTACCATTGACCAGCTAACCCAGCACCCCAATAAAAATCAGCTGGAGTATTCCATACACCCCCGGCAGGAAAATGTCCATGACATCGTAAAAAAGAGAATCAGGACCCTGCGGTTGAAGGCCAATGATAAAATTTTTATATGCACCGATGGTATCTGGGAATCCTTTAAAACCCAGTCTGAAATCATGAACCATATCAATGAGGCCGATCCCAAAAAAACAATTAAGAATCATTTGAAAAAATCCCTCAGGGAGGAGAGGTTCAATGATAATGGGACCTATATTCTGGCTGAAGTCGGTGATAAAATATTCAATCAACAATGTGTTCCCACCCCGTTAAAAAAGAAATTCTGGGGTTCTTTCATATTCGCATTTTTATCCCTTTGCTTATTTGTTTTAATATTCCTGGTTTTGATCGGTATATTCGATCCGCTACCCGGTCCGGCGAATACCGAATCGGTTAAGCAACCGGAAGCCCTGGATCTGAAAACCAGCGGATTTGTTTACGTGATTCAGGTGGGTTCATTTAAGGAATATAAATCGGCCAGATCATATTCCCTGAAGTTTTCCGATTGGGGATATCCGGTTGAAATTTTTAAAACGTTGCCTCCCGATTCCACCAAGAAGAATAAAATTTACCTGGTCAGAGTCGGCAGTTTTGGTACCTTGGAGGCGGCCCAAGTCGAAAAGAAAAAGCTGGAAACAAAAGAGAAAACACATTTTTTAATCACCCGGAGCCCGCGGAAAGGAGAGTAAGTTGGAACCGTTAGAGCATTTCTTGATTTCTCTGGCTAAAGAAGGCCTCGTTGAAGGTGAGTTGCGTTTTGAAAATAAGGCATATAAATTTTCAAGAGTGCATGGTACGGCCAAGGTGGATGTCAGGGAAATGGTCCCCCTGCTCCGGGAGACTCCCTCAACTGAAAAGCGGGAACCAGATTTTAAAAGGGACGAAAGGGATCTGTCTGCATCAAAAATACCGAAAGTCCGCCAGGCAGTCAGACCTTATAAATACCTTTTATTCCTGTTGATCTTTGTGGCTGCAATTTTACTGGCCATTTTCGGGATACCATACCTGAGTCAATCATCCGGGGAAGAAAATCCGGAAGTTACTCTGTGGAACCAGGTGCTTGAGCTAAAAACCATTGATGATTTTCAGAATTATTTAAGGGAGTATCCCCAGGGTCAGTATTCCATGGATGCCATTGGCCGGATTGAACAGATCAAACAGGATCAGAGTAAGGAGATAGCGACCCGGAGCCAGGAAGAACAGGGTCGGATTTATTTGAAACAAGCCCAGCAGGCCTTTGACCGGAATGAACTTCAGATAGCCATGGAAAACCTGAACCGGGCCAAGGAAATCCAGGAATCCGATCAGGTCCGTAAACTGGAAGAAAAAATAAATGAGCGGATGGACATTGACAAAAAAAACAAGGAGTTTGCCGGTTTGATTGAGCTGGCTAAATCGGCCATCGAGCAGAATCAGCTGGACCAGGCTTCCCGGTATCTGAATCTGGCCGCAGAGATAAAAAAGGATGCTCAAATTGATTCTTTAGTGGCCCGGATTGAAATAAAAAAAGCCGAAGTTCAGAAGAAGACAGAGGACCGAAAGGTTGATGATGTGTACCAGCGCTATACAAAATTTGCCCGGGATTATTTTGATGAAGGAAACTATGCAAAAGCGTTGGAAAATGTCAAAAAGGCAAAAAATATAAAGTCAACAAATGAGGTAATTTCAATGGAAAAAGAAATTATCCGCATCCGTGATGGGTTGTCAACCGAAAAGCAGAGGATTGCCCGGGAAAAAACAAAGTCCAAAACCCATCAGGTACCGCAAACGCGGACCGTAAAACTCATTGAGCTCCCCCCCCAGATGGTCAATGCCTATAACCAGGCCATTAAAAAAATTGAGGTCCTGAAATTAATGAGGGGAATAAGAGTCCTGGGCCAGATCAGTTTGAGTCTGAAAGTCAGGGAGGATGGGAAAATTACCATCCAGTACATCAATGATTCGGCCCTGAAGATCCATCCCC
>DAOVIP010000028.1 GCA_030671465.1 Candidatus Aminicenantota bacterium
AAAATATTATTTGATTGCTGAAGTTCCCCATGACAGTTCACCATTTATTTATGCAATTTCCTCTCACGTTGATCCAGGAGATTACAGAGTTGTGGTAAAAAAGGGGGGTACTTACGGTAAATCTGGTTTTTTTCAAATTTCATCCTCTGGATCTGGAGATACAATAGCGGTAACATATCCCAATGGAGGTGAGGCCGAACAGGCAGGAACCCTTCAAACTGTGACCTGGACCTCAACCGGAGATATAACCAATGTAAAAATTGAATTTTCACCTGATTATGGAGTAAACTGGGGTACCCTTTTTGACTCGGTTCCAAATACCGGAAGTTATACCGGTTTCATCCCCTCAGACACTCCACCTTCTGATATTTGCCTGATAAAAATATCTGATGCCGCTGATGGTTTTCCTGCTGATGTCAGTAACGGAGTATTTTCAATCTTACCGGCCTTGCCCATCAATATCATTTATCCTGCAGGGGGGGAATCCTATCAAGCAGGTACTGATACCATACCTATAACCTGGACCACATATGGATTAACCGGAGATGTCAGGATTTTTCTTGTAATAGACAAATCAAGATATTATTTGATTAATAAAGTTCCCCATGACAGTTCACCATATAATTTCGCAATTCCCTCTAAAGTTCCTCCGGGAGACTATAGAATTGTAATATGGCAGAGTAAAGTTTACGATAAATCTAAAATTTTTCATATCATCCTCTAAAACTGAATGATAAAATAGCAGTAACCTACCTATATTTCCTATAGCATTTCTGTTCCCAGCGCTGTGAGAAACATATACAATGGGTATTGACAGTATACCGAGAGACAACTTCAATATAAATATAAAGGTCTGGTATTTTTTACTGGTATTGTTAATACAGTTTAAATAAGCTATTTTGTGCTGGTTTTTTCATTGTATAGATTGGCCGCCACATTTCGGACCACATAGTGTACATTTTTGTCATAGGTGAGATGCTTCAAATCCTTGAGATGAAGTTTGCTCACCAATCCCAGTGCTTTTTTCAGCGGGGTTTTGGGATTCTGTACCATTTCAAGGGTCACGGTATAATTCTTGGACCATTCCCGCTTATTGGCAATTTTGGCGATGATTTCCTGGGGGATACTGCGGTCTCGGAGAGTCAGTAAAATTTCGTCCTCCGTAAGTTTGGGGCTCTCCAGCACAGACAAAGCCACCAGCTTATTGGCATCTTTTATCAGGATCATTCTTTCGGTTCGGCTACCGGTGAGGGCAAGTTTTATCCGTTCCGGGACGGTCAGTTCATTGATCCGTTGCAAGGTGGTGACAATTTTCTCCTGTATTTCTTCGATGGTAATTTTATCCGAATCCTCTTTTTCAGTTTCTTCATCCTTTTGCACAATATCCTGAATGTTGTCAATAATATCCTCTTCGGAAATCAGAGCTGCCTTCTCTTCCTTCAAATAAAAATCCCTTATCTCTTGAATTTTACCTTTTATGAAGTTATTAACATGGGAATTTTTCTCCATAACATCTAAAATATTGGGATAAGCAATTAACTTAATTTGATTTTCCAGCAACATTTCCAGCATTGGAGTGTTGCCCAGTTCAGCAATTCTAACCAGAAATTCGATCGGCAGAGCCTGGTTTTGTATCACTTTCACGACCAGATTAAGATTTCCAGTTGACAGGGCTTCAATGAGTAAATAATAAGCCACCCGGTGGTTGGCCTCTCTTTTTTCAGGGTATTGTGTTTTTACTGGTTCTGGAACGGTTTTTAACAATTTCAGGGCCTGGGTTTTCAATTCCTCTTTTTTCAATAAAAAAACCAGGCTTTCCAGGTATTCCTCTTCGGTAAAGGGCAACTGCTTTAAAAAGAGCATATCATAAACTTCCGGCTCCACTTCCTCCTGAATGATTTTTATAACCAAAGGATTTTTAGAAATCAGCTTTGTCATTTTTCAAAAATAGATTCCAGATTTTGAGGTGATATTCTTATTTTTACGGGTCTTTTTTGATTTTGATATTTGGATACTTTTTTGCCATTGATGCTAAGGCTTATTGTGGAGGGATTACCAATAATGAGCAATATTTCATAACCATGGATTCTGATTTGTTCTCCACCTTTGATGATTCGCTCTATGAATTTTTTATTGCCCCGAAAGACCTGAAGCCAGCAATCTGATTGGGCGTTTATTTTTATCTGGACCGGAGAAAAATCAGGATTTATGGTTTCATCCTGGTAATCATAAATCATGCCGGTTGCTGGGATCACTTTTGGCTTTCCCTGAAAGATATTGGCGATCTGTTCTTTATTTTCCATGAAGAAGTATGTCACAAAGATAGATATGATGACAATCAGCAGGATACCCAGAAAAAAATTTTTTCTCTTGAATCTTGAATATCTGATCTTATCGTAGTAAATAACTGGCCCAGTGGTTTTTTGATCGCCAATCCCATTGATTGATTCTCTGTGGTTTTTAAAGAAAGTGTCTTCATCCAGGTCAATGGCATTTAAATAGCTTTTTAAGAAATTATTTAAATAAAACTTTCCGGGAATATGCTGAAATTCATTGTTTTCCAGTGCCTTTAGAATTCTTTTGCTGATGTTGGTTTTTTGTGAAATTTCTCCCAGGCTTATATTTCTGATCTCTCTTTGCTGTTTTAATATTTCACCCAAACCACTCATACTTTTTTATTTTATATGAATGGAATGATAAGTCAATATACAGGAGGAGTAACCTGAAAGTTTTTAGGGAATTGAGTTGAGTTATGCCAATTCCGGTTTAAAAATGAGATTTTTATTTTAAAAAGTTCTTTAATTCTTGACTTAAAGCTCAAACAACCATTATAATTCTGATTCGAGAATAAAATATGAAATCAGCCAAATCAATTTTATTATGGGTTTTTGCAGTTGTTCTGTCTTTACTGATCGGTGTGTTCCAGAGAATGACCGGCCCTACCCATCCGGTTCGGGGTCAGGATACAATTAATGGCAAGTCGATTCAATACCGTTTACTCAGGAGCCATACTGCATTTGAAGATTTACCGGTTGCGATTAAAGCCGATACCGCTGAGGTGAAGGCTTTTCTGGCTTATAAGCGTTACAAGACCGATGATGAATGGACTGAAATTGAAATGAAGAGAGAGGGGAATCATCTGGAAGCAAAAATTCCGGGACAACCCGTAGCCGGAAAAGTAGAATATACCATCCGGATTAAAAGCAATGATCAACAGGTAATCTTAAATCGAGGCAGGAGTATTGTTGCCCGGTTCAGGGGCAAAGTGCCGTCATTTTTTCTGATTGTTCATATCCTGTTGATGCTTCTGGGGATCATATTTGCATTGAGAACCGGGATGGAAGCCTTGAGAAAAGAGGGACGATATTTTGGATTGGTTAATTGGACGCTCTTCATTGTATTTCTCGGTGGAATCATTTTTGGCCCCATTGTCCAGAAGTACGCATTTGGAGATTTCTGGACAGGTTTTCCATTTGGATTTGATTTGACTGATAATAAGATTCTTCTGGCTTTCATTTTCTGGATTTTTGCCTTCTTTTTTAAGAGAAAGAGTAAATGGTGGGTGTTGGTAGCTGCCATTCTCATGATTGTGGTGTATTTAATTCCCCATTCCGTACTGGGTTCCGAACTGGATTATGAAACCGGGAAAATGAACAATAAATACAGCTTATATCAAAAACTTCCCACCCGTTTGGTTGTCTCTGAAAGAACTTTAGTCAGATTTTTCGGACAATAATTATTCTTCAATTTTGACCTGTATTGGAATAGGTTCCTGAGTGCCACCGGCCTTGCAGAAATTTCCATTGGTTACCCGGTATACTTTCTTCTCCTGGGTGTTTACCTCAATAAAGAAGTTTTTCCAGATGGAGTTGCTGAATTGATAGAGGTGGGAACTGACCTTGCAGACCTTCCAAAAGGGAACATAGATAATCTGGTTTCCAAAGGAAAGGGCTTGCATTTTTTTGGTTGCCGGTTCATAAATGATTTGGATCTTGGGCAGGAGAAGTTTAAATGATATTGGTAAGGCAATTTTACTGCCTCCTCTCACGTTGACTTTGATTTTCAGTTCCCTGGCCTTGCCACCGGTTTTACAGAATTGCCCCCCGGTTATTTCCCACACGCCCTTTTCCAGGGTGCTAATTTCCCAGTGTACATCTTTCCAGCCAACATGAGTGATTTGATATAGGTAAGCCTTCATTCTGCATTTGCGCCAGTCTTTGCCATTGGAAAAAACAATACCACTATTTACAATCTGAAGGTCATAAGTGGAAGGATTGAATTTTATCACTGTGTCGATCAGTTCCAGTATGATTTTTTTAGGCTCCTTGAATTCAACTATTATGAATCCCAGGAAAATATTGTTTTCTTCATTGAATTCATTGATGACATTTCCTGAGTCGATCATCGCAGCCAAATAATATTTTCCAGGTGGAGTATTTTTTGGAATCATGACCGGTTCGGTCAGTTTTATGGATTTTTTTTCACCGGGCTCAAGATGATCAATGTTTTTCCTTCCGTTTTTGAGCAAAACATCATCCTGAAATATTTCACTATAAGTGGCTTTCTGGAGGGGAATCTGCTTGTCTCTGGAGAGTACCAAATCCAAATCGAAATTATCTGCAGCCAGGGCGCCGTTATTCTTTATGGTAATGATGATTTCCTCTTTTAAAGGTTGTCCTGAAGCAATCTTCACCGGATAGGTCAACTCCACCACCAGGTCGGGCATTTTGCAAAATGTGATTTCGTATCCCTTGAGTACCACCTGGGTTTTGGAATCACTTAGCAGGATCTGGAACCCAGGTTTCTTGGATTTCGCTTCCAGCTTTGCCATAATGTCTTTATAGTAGGTCCGATGAAATTTCACCAATAAAAATTCGTGGTCAACGATTTTGTGAAGCCATCTGACCTTTCCGTTTTCGATTTTTCCCAGTCGGGCTTGAACGAGATCGGTTGAATCGGCAAATTCAACAAAACCGTCTATACCTTGCAGGTTATAGTTGCTAATAATGGCTTCAATATGGTTTAAATTAATCAGCAGTCTGTATTTTCCTTCTTTGACAGATGGTTGTTCCAATTTTAAAAAGGTGGCATTATTGTTGTCGGAAAATAAAAAGGAACCAAAAAAAAAGACAACCAATAATAGTACGGATAAATATTTTCTCATTTTTTCCTCCTCTTTGCAGTCTAAAAAGGCCATGCTTTTTGAGTCCAACTCTTGCCTGAATTTAGTATATGACAAATAAAATTCTTTTTCAATTTTTAAATTTGCAGTTTATTGAGGTATATGGTAAATGAAATAATCATATGAAACAATTTTTAGAGAATAAGCTCAAGGGTATCATAAAAATCGAAAAGATTGAAGGTGAAGCATCCAGAAGAGAGTTTTACCGGATTTTTCTGGGTTCCGGTACTGTAGTCGCCATGGCCTATCCAGAAGAAAACCGAGATGAAATTGAAAAAGTCATCAATCTCACCAATTTATATGCAAAACACAAAATTCGGGTACCCGATATTATTGATGTCATCGACAACTGTGTTGTATTGCAGGAGGATCTGGGGAATCAATTGTTTCAAAATTTTTTTAGCCGGTTAGGGCTAGAGCAGAAAAAGAGAGTATTGGAATCAATTGCAGAAATTTTATCCAGAATAAGATCAATTCCTGTCAATCAAACCAATTCAACTCTGGATCACAAGAGAATGAAATGGGAAATGGACTTTTTTTTATCCAATTTCGTTGAAAAACTCTATCACCCGCATAAATCTATCCAGGTGCTCACCGATGAAGTCCATGGCCTGGTGGATGATATTCAAACTAAGCCTACTTTTGCCCATCGGGACTTTCACACCCGGAATATGTTGGTTTGCCGCGAAGAAATATATCTGGTGGACATTCAGGATTCACTGATAGGTCCTGAATATTACGACCTGGTCTCATTTGCTTTTGATTCATATCAGAACTTGGGTTCTCTGCGAGAGGATTTTTTCAGGTTTTTTAAAGATAGAGGATATGTCCTAAACGAACAGCAGCTTTACCTGACTGCCCTTCAGAGAAATATCAAAGCTCTGGGTACTTTCGGATTTCAGATAAATGTAAAGAATAACCGGAAGTATAGAAAATATATAAAGCCAACGATTGAACACATCCGGTCAAATAGTCTGGCCGCGTTATATGTGCCCTCGCTTCTGGATTTGTTTGTTTGAATATTTGATGCGATTCCGGGAAAACATTAATGAATGATTATTGTTCTGGTTCTTTGGATATGACCCCTTTTTCAACCAGAAGACTGACCTGTTTGTTCACTGCATCGGCGAAACGCAAAAAATGGGGGATGGTTAGATGGACATAGGTTTGAATATTGATATGGTTGGCATCTTTGATTTCCCTGATTCCCATCCCCATACAAACCTCTTCAGGATTTACATTAAAGGAAATTAAATTGGAATAGATATGCCCGGCATTTTCATCCATGATTTCAATTTTTTCAGTTTTTTCCACCAAGCACCTCATTTAAAACTTTCTTTTTCTAGATTTTTTAACATGTTGTATAACAGCTTCTCTTCCGGGGGAATAATGATCCGGCTGTTTTTTTGGGTTTGATAATCCCTTTTGATCACATTCAAATTAACATTGAACCCAAGTTTTTTGAAGGCTTTTACCACTTTCGGATTTCCCCTGATAAGCGATTCATAGCTGATTACTATATTTTTGGGGATATTTTCATGGGCAGCAACCAGTGCATTGTTGTTTTCAAACCAGTTCAGTTTGAATTGTGATATCCCCCTTCTCAACATACTGGATTTGACATCACTTGGGTCTCTGAAAATAAATACCACTCGCATTTTTTTGGCAATATGCCGATAAAAGAATATAGAGGGAATATGTACGATTTTTAGTCCGGTTAAACCTTTGGGTTCATTCAATTTTCGGATTATTTTGTTTAATTCCTGGATATTTTCCACTGTCATTGCTTTTTCAATTAATTTTTTTTCCAGTTCCTTGGCGATTGATAGTTCAAAGTAACCTTCTTTATTGTATTCATCGGCTCCCAGATCAGAGGGGAACTGTACCCCCGCACTCTCCAGTAATTGGCAGGCGAGTGATGTACCGCTCCTGGGATGTCCAGCCACGAATATTCCATTTTGCAAAACAACGGGTTGAATTTCACTTTGAGAGTTCTTTTTTTTTGCTGGTGCCAATTTTTCCTCCTATTGGTCATCTCTTGTTCAATTGTGGATGTCAAACCAAAAACTTGGAGTAATAGTTATTATAACACATTTTAAGCGCTGTTTTTAATTTTGGTCTGGCTTTTCTCTGCGATGAGGTGAATGGATGAAATTGACATTTGCCGGATTATTGTTTAAAATTCAAAAATGGACCTGTCGAAAAATTCCAATTGGTTTATTATCAATACCAAACCCAAACAGGAATTCATTGCAGAGAAGAATCTTAAATTACTCGGAATTGATGTCTATCTTCCCATATACCTCAAAAAAGTAAAAAAAGACAAGGCCAAAATAGATATTATTGCGCCACTGTTCAGTGGGTATCTTTTTTCAAAATTTTCAATCCCCAACTCCTATCACAAGGTGAAGTATACCCGGGGGGTTAAAATGGTTTTGGGTAGCAAAGATTATTTGTGGACCATCGGACAGGACCGGGTATTGGATATCAAATTGAGAGAAAAGAATGGAGTTGTGATACTGAAGAAGAGGATAGAACATTTTAGAAAGGGTGATCGAATCACCATTGATGAAGGTGCATTTGATGGCTGGGAAGGTATATTTTATGAAGAGTTGCCGGATAGGGATCGGGCCATCATTATGCTGACCAATGTAAAATTCTCCAGTAAATTGATTGTTCCCAAAAAATACCTGGTATTGAATCGTTGATCACCCAAGTCTTTGATATTGACTAACAGAATAGGAGCATGAAATCATTTTTGGAAAAAGTCATAAGAAACTGGTCATAATTGGGATTGATGGAGCTCCTTTTGAATTAATTCAAACTTATATCAAATCTGGGATTATGCCGCATCTCAGGGAAATTATTGGGAAGGGAAAAATGGTCCCCATGTGTGTCCCCCTTCCAGAAATTTCCTCGGTATCATGGTCCAGTTTCATGACCGGTGCAAACCCAGGAGAACATGGAATTTTTGGTTTTGTGGATATGATGAATGGAAGTTACCAGTATCGTTTTCCTGATTTTAGAGATTTACAGATTCCCCCTTTTTTCGATGAACTGGGAAAACGGAAAATCAGGTCGGTGATTATTAATCTACCCTCAACCTATCCGGCCAGAAAAATTCCCGGGGTATTGATTTCCGGATTTGTAGTACCGGATTTGAAAAGAGCGGTATATCCTGAGTATTATCTGGAAGTTTTAAAGAAATTCGGTTATGAAGTGGATGTTGATGCTACCAAAGGGAAAGACCGAAAAATGGAATTACTCTCGGACTTACATTATACCCTTCAGGTTCGGAAACAATTGGCAGATTTCATCTGGAACCGGGAGAATTGGGATCTTTTCATGTTTACCATTACCGGAACCGATCGCCTACACCATTTCTTTTTCGATGCCTATTCCGACCCATCCCATCAATTTCATCATGAATTTAAGAAGTATTATGAGGAGGTCGATAATATCATTGGTGACTTTTTTGAAAAAATTGAGAGAAAGGACGAATTTGAGTTCATTCTACTTTCAGATCATGGATTTGTGGACATCAATCAGGAAGTCTATATCAATCCCATATTAAAACAAAATGGATATTTCAGTACCGACACCTTTGACGTTACTTCCCTGGAGGATATGACCGAACAATCCAAAGCCTTTGCCCTTGATCCTTCCCGGATATATATTCATTTGAGGGACAAATTTCCCAGAGGAAAAGTAAATCAAAATGATTATTATCGGATACGTCGGGAAATAAAAAACCTTTTCCAAGAATACCGGATTGGAAAAGATAAGGTTTTCAGAAAAGTTTTTTTCAAAGAAGAAATATATAGCGGCAAGTTTCTTGATCATGCTCCGGATATTGTGTTGCTTTCCCAACATGGATTTGACTTGAAAGCAGGATTAAAAAAGAGAATTGAACATGATGACACCCATTTTAAGGGGATGCATTCCTTTGATAATGCTTTCTTCTATTCCTCACAGGCCGGGTTATTATCGGATAAAATGTCCATTTTTGATGTCAAAAAGCATATTTTTAGGTTATTACAGGTTAAAATTTAAAAAAATTCCTATTTCAAGCCAGCCACCAGCCATTCCATGTTTTTTTTTATGTTATAATATATACATTATAACTGGCTTTTTGAGATCCGTAGTCAGAAAAAGCGTTCAATGTCTGCCTGGCACAAATCTGAACGGCGGTAGCTTAAATGGACATAAGAAGAATTGAAAAACCGGTTGTCATTGTGGGAACCGGAAGAAGTGGCTCAACGATTTTCCAAAGAATTCTTTCGGAGCATCCCCGGGTTTCATGGTTATCCGGGATCTCCAATAAATTTCCAGCCTTACCTGCATTAAACAAGTTGGTGATGAAAGCCGTTTCAATCCCGGTTATGGGGCGCGGTATAAGAAAGGTGCTAAAGCCGAGTGAAGCTTATTACTTTTGGGAACAATATGTTAAGGGCTTTCATCTTCCCTGCAGAGATTTATTGGCTGATGATGTGACTCTTGCCGCTAAGGAAAATATTCACCGGGCCATGATAAAAGTCATTACGGCGAAGCGAAACCGGCTCTTGCTTAAAATAACCGGATGGCCCCGAATTGGATTTCTGAAGGAGATTTTTCCCAATGCAAAATTTGTTCATATTATTCGAGATGGACGAGCTGTGGTGAATTCCATGTTACATGTAGATTGGTGGTGGGGCTGGCGCGGTCCAACCAACTGGAGATGGGGGGAGCTGCCCCGAAAATATAAAGATGAATGGGAGTTCCATCAGCGTTCTTTTCTGGCACTTGCGGCCATTGAATGGAAAATGCTTATGGATGCTTTTGATCGGGCCAAAGAATCTCTTCCGGTTGAGGATATTTTGGAAATCAGATATGAAGACCTCTGTCATCAACCTGATCTTATTTTGGGAAATGTTTTGGAGTTTTGTGAATTGAAGGGGTGCAGGCGATTCGATAGAGCGATCAGCAGAATTAATATTCAAAATAGAAATTTCAAATGGGAAGAGGACTTAACTGAAAATCAAAAATCGATCCTGCGAGAGGTTTTAAAAGAATATTTGATTCGATACGGTTATGGATGATTTTTTTAAATACGTATATTGATCTATGAAGCACTTACTGATATCGTCCGGAATTTTTCCTCCGGAAACCGGTGGCCCCGGGACATATGTTGAGGCTTTCGGGTATTGGTTGCAGAAAAAAAAATATAATAT
>DAOVIP010000309.1 GCA_030671465.1 Candidatus Aminicenantota bacterium
AGGTAATGGGGGAATCGGCGCTTTATGTCGATGACCCACTGGATCCGGAAGCATTTGCCCTGAAGGTCAATGAATTGATTGAAGACACGGAACTGGAAAAAAGGTTGCTGGAGTCGGGAAAGCGGATTCTCGAAGCTTATACACTGGAAAAATTCAGGGAAAAAATGCAGGCAATTTATGAGGAGATCCTGAAGAAAAAGTGATGACAAGTCAGCTAAAAATAAATCATTTTGGTCATTCAGTATGGAAATTCCCGGGTCTGTTTTTGATGACCATGGTTTTCATGCTAACTTCCGTGATATTAAGGTTTCCCTATTTATACGAATGGGATTCTGTCAATTACGTCAAGGCCATTGATGAGTTTAACCTGTTTCTGAACCAGCCCCATCCACCCGGTTACATCGGGTTCGTATTTATTTTGAAAATGATGGCCGGAATTTTTCAAAACAGTTATTATGGCTTTCTGGCTATTGTACTGATCTCATATTTTATTTTTGCCCTGTTTTCCACGCTGCTGGCCAAAGATTTGCTCCAGAAAGAATTCAGCCCCGGTTTGTATGCCTTTTTTCTTACCGTTCCCATTGTTTTCTTTCACTCCCAAGTCACCACCATTTATTTAACCGAGGGGGCTGTCGTTATCGGTATTGTATATTGCCTGAATAAAGTGTTCCAGCAAAAATGGAATCCATATGTGGTTCTGGTCATATTGCTGGGAGGATTGATCAAAACCAATATTCCACTGGTTTTGCTACCTTTGGCCATCTTTGTATTGTTTTTTCGTATTGAAACCGGCTGGAAAAAATGGACCTTTATTGCCCTGTTTATGGTTGTTGATGTCCTGTGGTATTTTGCTTTGAAAGAATGGGTGTTCTACTTATCCAGGGCACCGGATGCACTGGATGCCTTGATTACCGACTATATAATCAGGGACAATATCCTCAGTGGTTATTTCAATGGAATCAAGAACCTGCTGCTAACGGTCATAAAGAATAGCAAAAATGTCATTCTGGCCTTGGTCATCCAGATAATACCCCTTACATTGATACTGATGGTCAGATCGGGAAAGATTTCATTTTTGAAAATCCTGAAAAAAAGCCATAACTGGTTTTTAATCATGTGGATACTTCCACATTTGGGTTTTGTATTGCTGCTGTACTTTCCAAAGAATGGGTATTTACTGGAAATCTTTACCGGCTTGGTTATTCTGGTCATCGGATTTTTTCAATGGCAGCGGATCAGAACAAGGTTCAAATGGATTGTCATGGTAAATCTCTTATTGTTTTTTATCCCGCTTCAGCTGGATTATTTCAAGGCCAAAATCAAAATCGGCGGTCAGGATAAGAGTACCGGCGAATATGCACTGTCTCAGGTTATCCGGATATTCGAGACCACCCATTCCCACTCGGTGTCAATCAGAAAGATTTATGAATATTATTTTTCAGAGATTAATAAAATCAAAAAAGAGGGCCGGACATTATTTATCTTGAGTAACATCATTGCCGATTACCGGGTCATTCCCCATTATTTGGAAAAATATGAATTCCTGATAGTCCAAAAGGAAAGAAATCATTTTATGGTATCAACCTTTATACATGGAAAAATAACAGTAAAGCTCATCAAGAGAACAGAACCCAATATTGATTTGACGGGCTATGATCGGATTTTTTTAATTACCTCAACCCCGGAAAGGTATGTGGGAAAATTACTGGAAGTCAAAGAAACCATTTTCAGAATAATAGCTGAGACCATTGATATCAATGGCCTGAAGATTTATATCCTCAATCAAAACCCCTCCTAGCGGATGGAGTTTGTATTCCCATCCCTGATTCCTGGCTCTGGAAAACATCCTGATTTAAAGCTGGTCTGGACGTTTCGGCTAAGCTGAATTTACTTTTGGTTTTTCAAATATTTTATCAATTCATCAATTTTGCCTATTACTGTTTCAGGTTTTGGAAAATATCCTTTCCCAAGGGATTGGACTCCGAACAGAGGCCTTTTCAATCCGCTATCACCTTCTATGGCGATCTGGTGTTCATTGAGGGGATAGGGGCCTGATCTCCGGTAATTGGTGGGTCCAAAAACCGCAATCAGGGGAGTATGGATCTGAACGGCCAGATGCATGGGCGCCGAATCATTTGAGATTAGAAAAAAAGTCCTCCTCAATAAGGCTACGAATTCACTCAGGGTTAATCTGCCCGACAGGTTAATTGATTCTGGAATTGACCGGGCAAGTGAATTTCCGGTCTCCCTCTCGGCAGGTCCCGAGCAAATAATAATCTGAAGGTGGTGATGTGAAATTATATGGTGGGCCACTTCAACAAAATGGTTGAGCGGCCAGCTTTTTAAGCTCCAGTATCCGGCAACCGTCGGATGTATTATCACAAAAGAACCGGGTTTCAACCCGTAGCGCAAAAGGAGTTCATCTGCCTTGAGTTCATCGGATTTATCCACAGGAATTTTATAGTGATATCTACTATCTGTGAAAGGAGCGATCAGTTCAAAATTCTGCTGCATAAAATGGATTTTACGGTTAAAAACAGTATGGTTATTTAATAGATAGCGACCACCCAGGTTACTGAAACCACGCCTGATTTTCGAGCCGGAGAAAAATCCGAACAGTAGGACAACACGAAAATCCCCTCTGAAATCGATAAAAAGATCGATTTTTATTTTCCTCAGTACCCGTATTTTTTTTATCAATTTAATTAGTGGGGTATGTTGTTCCCGGTTAAAGCAATACCATTTCAGGTTAATGGGGATGATTTCATCGATGAATTCCAGCTTTTGGGCAATGGGCCGGTTCCAATCCGGGGTGACCAGGAATATCCGGGAATGCGGGAATGTTTTCTTCAATGAATACATGGCATCGATATTCATCAGCAGATCCCCTAAGTGATCGGGTCTGACCAGAAGAATTTTTTCAATTTTTCCAGGTCTTGGTTTTTTTCTGAATATTCCAACAGGCCAGGTTATGGAATCAATCAACCGGGCGATTGCCCGGGCCTTTCGGGAGTAATTGGCATAGGAAGCCATGATATGATTATACCAATTTGGGCCGGTATAGGCAAAGCCGAATTTTTGATTGCTTCAGGAATGGAAACCGATAACTTTGGAATTGATAAAA
>DAOVIP010000296.1 GCA_030671465.1 Candidatus Aminicenantota bacterium
ACTGGTATGGCAGGGAGAACCGGAAGATGATACCCTGACCCTGACCTATGAAGAATTACACAAAGAAGTCTGCAAGTTTGCCAACGTGCTGAAATCCCTGGGAGTTAAAAAGGGAGACCGGGTTTGTATCTACATGCCCATGATTCCCGAACTGGCCGTGGTCATGCTGAGCTGTGCCAGAATCGGTGCCATCCATTCCATCGTTTTCGGGGGATTCAGCGCCGACTCCTTAGCCGACCGAATCAATGACTCGGCATGTAAGGTTTTGATCACCGCCAATGTGTCCCTTCGGGCCGGGAAACATATTCCCCTGAAAGGCATATCCGATGAAGCTCTGAAAAATTCTCCTTCAATCGAGAAGATGGTGGTTTTCAAGCGAAACGATGAGCCCTGCAACATGCAGGAAGGCCGCGACCTCTGGTACCACGAAGAAATGGCCAAAGCCAGTGAGGAATGCGAGCCTGAAAGAATGAACGCCGAAGACATCCTGTTTATCCTCTATACTTCCGGTTCCACCGGAAAACCCAAGGGGGTTGTCCATTCCATCGGCGGATACCTGCTTCACACCGCATTGACCCACAAACACATCTTTGATATCCACGAAGATGACATTTACTGGTGTACGGCTGATATCGGCTGGGTTACCGGTCACAGCTACATTGTTTACGGACCGCTGGCCAACGGGGCCACCAGTGTGATGTTTGAAGGCGTGCCCACCTATCCGGACTCGGGCCGATTCTGGCAGATTGTTGAAAAATACAGGATTACCGTTTTTTATACCGCCCCCACCGCTATCCGGGCACTGATCCGTCAGGGCGATGAATGGCCCAACAAATACGATTTGTCCAGTCTCAGGGTATTGGGGTCGGTCGGTGAACCGATTAATCCCGAAGCCTGGATGTGGTACTATAAAGTCATTGGCAAGGAAAATTGCCCCATTGTGGATACCTGGTGGCAGACCGAAACCGGCGGTGTTTTGATTACCCCGCTGCCCGGTGCCCATGTCCTTAAACCCGGCTCTGCCCTGCGTCCCTACTTTGGCGTAGAGCCCGTGGTGCTGAGGGATGACATGAGCGAATGCAATCCCAACGAGGGTGGAAAATTATGTATCAAGAAACCCTGGCCGGGAATGATGCGTACCATGTGGGGAGATCACGAACGGTTTATCGATACCTACTTCACCATGTTCAACGACCTCTATTTCACCGGTGACGGTTGCCGGGTGGACAGTGACGGAAACTACTGGCTGATGGGCCGGGTAGACGATGTGGTCAACGTATCCGGACACCGAATCGGTACAGCCGAGGTTGAGAGTGCCCTGGTCAGTCATGCCTTAGTGGCCGAGGCCGCAGTTGCCCCCATGCCTCACGATATCAAGGGACAGGGACTGTATGCCTTCGTGACCCTGGTCGACAATGCCGTTGAGAGCGATGAACTTCGCAAAGAACTGATTAAACATGTTCGTCATGAAATCGGCCCCATTGCCGCTCCAGACAAAGTCCAGTTCGCCCCCGCCCTTCCCAAAACCCGTTCTGGTAAAATCATGAGAAGAATTCTCCGCAAGATTGCCGAGAACGCCACCGATCAGATCGGTGACACCTCAACCCTGGCAGATCCCGCAGTTGTGGATAAGCTGGTGGAAGATTCTAAGAAACTATAAACCTGGGAAACCTGGAGGTTAATCAAATGGCTGAAAAGAAAATAATGAATCGATGGTTGGTATGTGTGGGTGCAATTCTCATTCAATTGTGTCTGGGAGCCATCTATGCCTGGAGTGTCTTCACCCCTTATTTAAAAGGAGCCGGTTGGACCAAAACCCAGACCCAATCGGTTTTTGCAGCAGGTCTGGCCACATTTGCCATTGTCATGGTGATTGCCGGTCGCATCATGCCCAAACTGGGCCCCCGGATGGTGGCCATGCTGGGCGGAGTGGTACTGGGCCTGGGTTATATCCTGGGCGGATTGCTGGGACAGACCGATTTTACCCTCATATTTCTCTGTATCGGTATCGTTGGCGGTGCCGGAATCGGACTGGCCTATGTGGTACCCATTGCCGTTGGCATGCGCTGGTTTCCGGATAAGAAAGGATTGATAACCGGACTGGCGGTTGCCGGCTTTGGATTCGGTGCCACCCTGTGGGTCAAGCTGGCCGGCAACTGGGGTAACCTGATCGCCTCCCAGGGATTAAGCACCACTTTTGTTATTTATGGAATTGTATTTCTCATCTGCGTGATCATCGGCGGCATCTGGATGGTGTTTCCCCCCGATGGCTGGAAACCCCAGGGCTGGAATCCACCCGAAGCCAAGGACAGCGCTACCAAAGCAGTGGCTGAAGGTTTCAAGAGCAGCGAAATGCTGAGAACCCCTCAATATTATATGATTCTGCTCACATTTGTATTCGGTGCCAGTGCCGGACTGATGAGTATAGGTCTGATGAAACTCTTCCCCATGACCGCTTTAATGGCCAATGGCATTTCGGAAATTTCCGCCAGCGCAATAGCCGGCACAGCCATGGCTATATTCTTCGCCCTGGCCAATGGTATCGGTCGGATCGCCTGGGGCGCAATCAGTGACAAACTGGGCAGAAAGCTCTCCATCATTCTGATGATGGCCACCCAGGGTATCATTGTCATTGCCTTCCAAAAAATGGCTGGAACTCCGGTTTTCTTATACCTGGGCGCCACCCTGATCGGTTTTAATTTTGGCGGTAATTTTGCCCTGTTTCCTACCATTACTGCCGATACCTTCGGTACCCGGTATGTGGGCCAGAATTACGGCTGGGTATTCCTGGCTTACGGAATCGGAGGGATTTTCGGTCCGATACTTGGCGGTAAACTGGGTGACATGAACAATTTTCCCCTGGCCTTTACCATCTGCGGAATTCTGTGTCTGATCGCTGCCGGAATTATCTCCATGGTCAAAACCCCGAAAAAATTAGCCAGCGATTAAGACTATTAAACATAACGAGATAGCCCGCATCAAAGTGGGAGTTTCGGCCAATCTAGTTGATTTTTTTTTTATTGTGGCGTACCATTGAAAAAATGTTAAATCAGGAGGATCCATGAAAAAAACTTTTTTTTATTTATCGCTGATTATTGCACTTCTCGGCATAATGACCTTTACTGGCTGCAATATTTTTGATGATCTGATTGGTTCAAAGGACTATGGACAGTATACCAGCATCACGTTTCGTATTATCGCCACCTATGGAGGGGTCAACTCGGAGGGAACTCACAAGTTAACCGTGAACGGCCAGG
>DAOVIP010000203.1 GCA_030671465.1 Candidatus Aminicenantota bacterium
GACTTTTTCCTTCTGGGCTTTTTCGAGGGTTTTAAATTTCCCGACCCTGACCCGAAACAGCTTCTGGTTTTCTTGCAGGGTGGATAATATTTCGGTGTGGTAGCCCAAGCGGCTGAATTTATCGGATTCAGTTCTGGCATTGGAAAAATCGGCATAGGCACCGACTTGAATGGTAAAGTATGATTCTTTTTTCACAGTCTTGGTCCTACGTTTTCCGTCATTCGAATCTTTATGTAGTTTTATCTCGCTATCGATTTTCGATTTGCTGCTGGTATCACCCGGACCAGAGTCGGTTTCAGTCAATTCGATTTTTTCTGCATCTCCAGCATTATTGGTAATCGATGAGGTGGTGAATTGGTTTCTTATCGAAGATTTCCCGGCCTGAAAGCCCAAGTAAAAGAGGAAAATTCCGATGAGGATAACCGCGATTAAAAGAACAAAAATATGGATGAAGGTAACCTTGATCTCCAGATAGGATTTGTCAGATTCAGCCATTTTACTTCGTTGTGAACAGTCCTTTCAGCATTTCAATGGGCAGAGGGAATACAATGGTGGAGGCGTTATCAGCGGAAATATCCACCAGGGTCTGTAGGTATCTCAATTGGATGCTTGTGGGATTCTGTGACATTTTGTTGGCAGCTTGCAGCAGCTTATCCGAGGCCTGGAATTCTCCTTCGGCATGTATGACCTTGGCCCGTCTTTCCCGCTCGGCTTCTGCCTGCTTGGCCATGGCTCTCTGCATTTCCTGGGGAAGGTCCACATATTTTATTTCAACCATCGAAACCTTGATACCCCAGGGATCGGTATGTTCATCAATTATTTCCTGAAGCTTCTGATTTAGCTTATCTCTTTCTGATAACAATTCGTCGAGTTCAACCTGCCCCAGAACCGATCTGAGTGTGGTCTGGGATAATTGTGAAGTCGCATAGAGGTAATCCTGGACCTCAACCACGGCCCTTATCGGATTCAGGACCCGGCAGTAGACCACTGCATTAACTTTGACAGAAACATTATCCCTGGTAATCACATCCTGAGGAGGCACATCCAGTACGATTAATCTCAAACTGACTTTTACCATTTTATCAATGGGATACAAAACAATAATCAGTCCCGGTCCCTTGGGTTTTTCCAGTACCCGTCCCAGCCTGAAAATAACTCCCCGTTCATATTCCCTTAACACTTTTATCCAGTTCAAGATAAGTAATAAAATGATAATTATAATAGTTATTGAAATGGTAGGCATGTTTTCCTCCTATTGGTTATCTTGATTATTGGTTGCTTTTACTTTCAAAGTAAATTCTTGTACGGAAACGATTCTGACCTTGGAGCCGGCCGGGATATCCTCATCGGATACCGCATTCCACCATTCTCCGTGGGCAAACACTTTCCCGGAATTACGGTTGATATCGCCTTTGGCGATTCCGATCTCTCCGGTCAGGCCTTCCTGACCGGTTACGGTCTTTTTTTTCATGGCTGTAATCACCTTAAAACTCAGAAACAATATGATTAAGCCAAAACAAATGGCAAAAGTGATGATGATGGACATGGTTGGCCTCATTTCGGGAACAGGGGCATTGATCAACATGATTGAACCCAAAAGAAATGAAATGATACCGCCGATTCCCAGCATGCCGAAACCCTGGATTTTTATTTCAGCGACAAAAAAACCGATGGAGAGCAGGATCAATAGCAGGCCCACGTAATTGATGGGCAGTATCTGAAAGGCCAGAAAGGCCAGTAGCAGGAAAATACCACCCAGCACCCCCGGGATTATGATTCCCGGGTGGGTAAATTCCAGGTAGAGTCCGATAAGTCCGAAAATCAGGAGAAAATAAGCCAGGTTGGGATTGGTGATGGTTCTCAGGAATTTTTGTCTTCCGCTCATTGAGAAGGTTTCGATCCGTTCACCTTTTAATTGAAGCTGTACTTTTTTCCCGCTCGTCAGGGTGATTTCACGGCCATCCAGTTGTTCGATCAGGTGGTCGATATCCTCGGCAATATATTCAATGAGTTTGCTGTTAAAACATTCTTCGGCGGTGTAAGACTTACTTTCTCGGACTGCCTTTTCCGAGAGCTCTGTATTTCTATTTTTGCTTTTGGCCAGGGACTTGGCATATGAAACCGCATCGTTGGTAATCTTTTTTTTCATGGTTTCTTCGATTTTCTGGCCCGATATGGCCACCGGACTGGCAGCTCCCATATTGGTTCCGGGTGCCATGGAAGCGATATCCGCGGAAATGGTGATGAAAAAACCGGCTGAGGCGGCCCGGGCTCCCCGGGGCGATACGTACACGGCAACCGGTATGGGTGAATTCAAGATGTTTTTTATGATGGCTCTCATGGAGGTATCGAAGCCACCGGGGGTATCGATTTCAATGATGGTCAATTTGATATCTTCCCGTCCTTTGATTTTCTCAAAATGGTCACTGACATATTCCTCGGTAATGGTGTCAATTGGACCGTCGATTTTGAGTTTGATAATGGTTGAAGAGATGAAAACCGGCCAGGTCACCAAGAGAAGTAATAGACAGAATACTTTTCTCATTACTAATATTATAAAATAAGTGTCGGGAAAAAGCAACCGCTTAGCAGACCCGGACTATCCCCCCTTTTTCCGGCTTCATCAACAAATAAACGAAATTCTAAATTTTATGACTGTTAATTTTCAATAAATTATATTATTATATATACATAAATCTTTATGAAATGATGAACTGGAGGTAAAAATGGGAAGTAAACGCAATATTATCAAAAAGATTCCATCTTTAGTGCTTCTATTGGTAGTGGTATTGGTTTTTTTTACTATTTCTGCCAATAGCCAGCCGGAAACCAAAGCAGATAAAGCCGTATCCAAACTTGATCAGATTAAAAAAGCCGGGAAACTGGTGGTTGGAACCAGCCCAGATTATCCTCCGTATGAATTTCATCTGCTCAATGATCGCCAGGGAGAGATCGTGGGACTGGATGTTGATATTGCAAAGGAAATAGCCAGAGAACTGGGCGTTAAGCTTGAATTAAAAAACATCATTTTTCATAAACTTTTTGAAGTTCTAAACCAGGATCAGGTGGATATGGTAATCGCCGGCCTGGCTCCCTCGGTCGGAAGGCGTCAGCTTGTAGACTTTTCCGATGTATATTATCAGGCCATCCAGAACATGTTGATCAGGTCCCTGGATTCCGAGATCATCACCTCCCTGATCGATCTCAGGGGGAAAAAAGTGGGAACCCAGAAAGGGTCGATTCAAGAGGATTTGTCTCAAAAACAGATCTTAGGGGCTGAATTCATCACCAAGGACACCGTAAATGAACTCATCTCAGATTTAAAAAATAAGAAGATAGATGCCGCCATTTTGGAAAAGCCTGTGGCTGAATCTTTTGTCATGCGTCACAAAGACCTGATTAATATTGAGTGTCATTCCGGTGCCTATGATGCTTTGCTGGGTTCTGCCATCGCTGTCAAAAAAGGGAACCCGGAGTTTTTAAAGGAGATCAACCGGATACTGGCCGAATTGAAGAAAGAAAATAAAATCATAGAATTTGTGGAGGATGCTAAAATATTAATGAATAAATAGGGCTGGTCAAAAAAGTCGGCAATATTTTTTAGATCTGTAAGCACAATCTTTCTTTGCAGTATTTAGATCCATATGATATAATTTCCCTATGCTGGACATGCATTTCCTCAGGAATAATCTGGATATGGTTGCCGAAAAAAGTGCGGCCAAGGGTGTCGGTTTTGATGTTCGTTCATTTGTTGAAATAGATGAGGATAGAAGACAATTAATCACCCGGTCCGAACAGTTGCGAAGCGAGAAGAAAAGAATCACCAAAGAGATTGGCCTGCTGAAAAGGAAAAATCAGGATACCCGGGAGCTGGAGGATCAGACCAATGTTTTTACTGGGAAAATTTCCAGGATAGAAGCGGATTTGGTTGTTATTGAGAAAAAATTTCAGGAAATTCTACTGAATATTCCCAATCTGATCGATGATTCTGTTCCCATCGGTAAGGATGAATCGGAAAACCAGGTGGTCAGAGAATGGGGAGAAAAGCCAGCCTTTGGCTTCAATCCCAGATCCCATTGGGAACTGGGAGAACTGAACGGTTTTTTGGACTTGCCGCGGGCTGCGAAAATTTCGGGTTCCCGGTTTGCTCTGTATTTTGATTCCTTGGCCAAACTGGAGCGGATTCTGATTGACTTCATGCTGAATGTCCATACCCGGGAAAATGGGTACACCGAGGTGTTGCCTCCCTTTCTGGTGAATGCGGATAGCCTGGTGGGGACCGGGAATTTACCCAAGTTCAAAGATGATCTGTTCAAGATAGAAAACCATAATCTTTACTTGATTCCCACCGCTGAAGTTCCGCTGACCAATATTCATCGCGAGGAGGTAATTCCGGAGTCAGAACTTCCAAAATTATATGTGGCTTATACACCCTGTTTCCGGAGTGAAGCCGGATCGCATGGAAAAGATGTGAGGGGAATTATCAGGCAGCATCA
>DAOVIP010000379.1 GCA_030671465.1 Candidatus Aminicenantota bacterium
ATTAATGGCAGTCATATTATAATTAATTAAGATAACCAGATATTGATAATTCTTAAATAGCTGATCCAGATTATTAATTTTGGTAAAAATTTTTAAATAAGCATTGGTGCCTAATTTATAAAGAATCCGGATCATTTTCTTTATGTCATCTTTGGACTTCTCAATATCCCACTCCAATTTCTTTTTACGCTGTTCCATGTTACTTATTTTCTGGCGAGTTCTTCTGAGCTGGAGGTCGATTTTATTGCCTTCAATTTTTTCCTTCTCAAAGCGAAGCTCTATTTCATAAATCTCATTCAGAATTGAACCCTTCTCTTTTTTCAATTCTTCAAGTTTCTGCTTGATTTCTTGAATTCGATCATTGATCTCTTTTAATTTATTTTCATTGGCCACAGCCAAAGCGACACAACATAAAAGGATTATGGTAAAAAAATTTTTCATTGCTGTTCTCTGGGATGATATTGTCTATACACTTTCAACAAGTCAGAAAAATTTAGAGTTGTATATTTCTCGGTTGTAGCTAAATTTGAATGACCCAGTAGTTCCTGTATAACTCGAAGATTTGCACCTTTCTGCAACAGGTGGGTGGCAAATGAATGTCGAAAAAGATGAGGGTAAACATGCTTATCGGAATCCATTACCTGTTTGAAGGATTCCTGTAAAATCCTTTCTACTGATCGATCAGTAATTTTATTTCCCCTGTTATTGACAAACACATACTCCTTGGTAATCTTGAATTTCAGCTTTGATTCCCGATTAAATCTCAGAAGAGCATCTCTGGCGGTTTCATTAAATGGAACAATTCTCTCCTTTTTCCCTTTTCCCATAACCCTCAACAATCTATTTTCAAAATCAATGTCAGTTAACTTCAAATTGGTAAGCTCTGAAATTCTCATTCCAGTTGCATATAGAAGCTCAAATATGGCTTTATTTCTCAATTCAATAAAGTTGTTTTTTGGCAATCGGTCCAGAAACTTATTCATTTCTGATATGGTCAATATTTCTGGTATTTTTCTATCAATCTTCGGTGTATTAATACCATCGAAGGGATTCTTTTCAATTCCTCCATTTTTTAAAACAAAAGAATAAAAAGATTTCAGGGCATAGATTTTTCTGGCAACGGTTGACTTATTCCTGGATTGAATAAATATTTTTGATATATAGTCCCTTATACCCTCTCTGTCAACCAACAACTCTTCTTTTTCCATATGTTTAAAAAACTGGGCTATATCTTGCTGATATGCCTTTATGGTATTGGCTGAAAATTTTTTTATATCCTTCAAATAACTGATATAATTAACTAAATATTGCTCTGCTTTATCCATTTTTTCAAATTTTCAAGAGCTAAAGCTGCTTTTATTTCCTTTTTTTCCCGCTTTTTCATTTTTTGACGGCTTCTCCCTTCCGGGGATAGTTTCATTTTTTGTATTTCCGGTAATAATCCAAAAGTAAATTTGGTGGGTTTGAAATTCTTCCAGCTTGACCGGGTGATATATTGAATTAGAGCCCCGCAAGCAGTGGCTTCAGGCAATTCTATCAGGGATTGGCCCAGCGTTTTTTTTGCAGCAAATATCCCGGCTATCAATCCAGAACAAACCGATTCCATATATCCCTCAACTCCGCATATTTGACCGGCAAAACATATATTCTCCCTGGTTTTACATTGAAAAAACGAATCAATCACCAGTGGGGCATTGATGTAGGTATTTCTGTGCATTCTACCATATCGTTCAAACTGAGCCTTTTCAAGCCCTGGCAATTTTCGAAATATCCGCTTCTGCTCAGCCTGTTTCAGGCGAGTTTGAAATCCAACCAACTGATAAAAATCATTTTTTAGATCATCCTGTCGAAGCTGAACCACTGCATGCGGTAATTGATTGGTCTTCGGATTCTTTAAACCAACAGGTTTCAAGGTTCCGAAAGCAAGTGTTTTATCACCCCGGCAAGCAATTTCTTCAACCGGCAAACAGGGATCAAAAAATATTCTTTTCTCAAAATCTTTTTCTTCAACTTTCTCTGCATTTTTGAGATCGTTCACAAAAAGGCCATACTGTTCCTCAGTTAGTGGAATGTTGATAAAATCAGCATCACCTTTATCATATCGAGAAGCACGGTAAACTTTGGAAAAATCAATTGAATCAGACCTGACAATTGGACTGGTCGCATCAAAAAAAAACAAATTTTTTCTCATGGTCAATCGGGTTAACGAATGGGAAAAATCGGGGCTGGTAAGAGGACCAGTGGCAATAATGATCACCCCATCAAGATGATCTATGTCCTTAATCTCCTGTCTGATGAGATTGATTCCAGCAACAGCCTCAATTTCAGTGGAAATCTGTTCAGCCAATTTTATACGATCAACCGAGAAACTATTGCCTGCTGGTACTCGGTTTTCTTCAGCTATTTTTAAAAAGAAAGAGTCTAATAATTTTAATTCCTGTTTTAACAAACCCGAGGCCGTAGTGAGTTCCGTTGCGCCCAGTGAATTTGAACATACCATTTCTCCATAGAGATCTGTTTGATGGGCTTCGGTCATAACCAAAGGCCGCATTTCGAACAGATCAACTTCAATATTTCTCTTGGCAATCTGAAAAGCAGCTTCTACTC
>DAOVIP010000064.1 GCA_030671465.1 Candidatus Aminicenantota bacterium
AGATCATGCCATAATGACCTCGGTGGCGGGCAACCGGCCTTCGGTTAGTCAATTTTAATAATTTCCTCATATCATCACCCGGGAAGGGGGTGGCCAGGGGACTTTTATCAAATCCGCCCTTTTCATCCGGGACCAGCCATTGAGGACCCGAGGTCAAATCATAGATGGTACCCTCAAAAGTGGAACGCTGAAAAGCCATGATATCCTGAAGCGAAATTTTCTTCTCCGGCTGGATTGAAAAGGGATAAAGCGACAACGGTTCGACATACTGGTAGTACTGGTTGAGCCCTTTATGAGAACCGATTTTAATCGAACGGTCCGGCCATTTCAGCAGGTTGGGGGCAAAAGTGGTGTGAAACAACCAGAAACGCCCGGTGGCCCATTCCCGTGGGAGCGGAGAATAGATGTCCTGCCATATAAAAGGCTTACCGCTGTCCGGGTCATACCAGCCCCGGTCAATAGCCTCCTGCCGGTAATTGGTCGAGGCCATAAAACTATCAGTATCCTGGATATTGATTTCCTTGATAATGCTCCAGTTGGGGATCATGGTGGTTCGGTCATCACCCAACCGCTGGGCCGCCCAGATGGCACCGGGCTTTCCTGTATCCGGAGACCAATCCTTACCCACCCCGTAAATTTCCATGATCCAGACCTCATCGGTATCGGCAAGGGCCAGTGCTTCAGCTCCATCACCCGAAGACGGCAAAAAACCATGGGTAGTCATGAGCTCCCCGATCAGTTTAACCGCCTGCCTGGCCTTTTTACATCGCTGCAAGGCAAAGATTTGAGCTTGTTCCACAGTCATGATCTGGCCGGGTTTGTGATCCCGGTCCCGGATGGCCACCAGCTCTGGCCGCTGGGATATGGTGCTTTCGGCAATGGCCAGCTGAAAGCGGTTGCAGTGGGAATAAGCCGAGTGAAAGTAGGTGTGGGTTTCTCTTACCTGGGGAATATACCCGAGAATTTTCCCATTGTCTTTCAGGGGACGGTCAGCATCCTGAATTCCCCAGTAAACCGGGACCCTAGTGCCGGGCCTGTATTTCCGACCCGGGATTACATAAATCCGTGAATCCGGCCCGCAGTCGGTGTGGGAAACCATGACCGATCCGTCGGCAGTAGCGTTTTTCCCAACCGCTACAATCGTACACCCGACTATGTCAATGACACCACAGAATGGTAAAAAAATGCCAAGGATAAAAAAAACTGTCCAAAACCGATTTTTCATTTCATCACCTCATTTTTGAAATTGCCAACCATCAGGTTACTCTTATTCCCGGATTTTATAACCGGGCCTTAAATAATAAACATGGCATCCCCATATGAAAAGAAGCGGTAATTTTGTTCAATGGCCGTTCGATAGGCTTTTTGCATCAATTCCAGGCCGGCAAATGCCGAGACCAGTATGAACAGGCTGGATTCCGGAAGGTGAAAATTGGTGACCATCTTGTCCACCATCTGAAATTGAAAGCCGGGATAAATGAACAACTCCGATTCAAAGGCTTCCTGCTTCGGTTTTTCCAGTGCCCAGGTTTCCAGGGCCCGGACCGTGGTGGTACCCACGGCAATCAGCTGACGGCTTCCTTTCAAACGGATTATTTCCCCTCTCACTTCCGGGGCAATGGAAATGAATTCCCTTCCCATTTGATGAGTTTCTATATCATCCACCTCAATTTTCTGAAAGGTGGCCTCGCCTACTTCCAGGTTGATTTCCAGTACATCGATCCTGCTTCTGATCTCTTTAATCAGTGATTCGGAGAAGTGCAGGCCCGCGGTGGGTGCGGCAATGGAACCTGGCTGACTGGAATATACCGTCTGATATCGGGTGAGATCAAATCCCTTGTACTTCCGGGCCTCAGCGGATTTACGTTTGATATACGGAGGCAGGGGGGCATAACCGGATTGTAAGACGGTGTCAAAATCCCGGTTGAATTTCAATACCCGCCGTCCCCGGGGACCCTGGTCAATCACCTCCGAAACCAGACCATCCCCGAACCTGATCCTAATCCCGGACTTGAACTTCCTGGCCGGCCGGGTCAGGACTTCCACTTCCCGGTTTCTCCGTTTTTTGACCATCAGTACTTCAACCGGATAGCCATTGATATCTCCCAGCAAGCGCACCGGAACCACCCGGGAATGGTTGAGCACCATGAAATCCCCGGGAGCGATCAGATCGATGATCTCACGAAACCGGTGATGAAAAATATCCCCGGTTTTCCGATCCACCATCATCAACCGCGATTCATCCCTTTCGGGCAGGGGAAAACGGGCAATTCGGTCGGCCGGCAGATCAAAGGAAAAATCTTTTAATTTCACAAAATCATTCTATAATAAAATTGGTAATACTGGCAACTTGAATATAAACTTAAATTGAATCCACATGGCAGTATCGCTTACGTATTAAAGGTTATAATATAGATGTAAAATAAATATTTTATTTCCCGACAAAAGAAATGGAGGTATATTCATGAAGAAGATCAATGTGTTGTTTTGTTTGTTGCTTGTGATATCATTCGATTATAATCTACAGTCTGGACCTCGATCCAGAATTGCCTCCCCACTGGTAGTGTCATATTATCAGCAAGCCCAGGATGCAGGGTACCGGATCCTCAAGGCCGGTGGTAATGCATTCGATGCCTTTGTGACGGTTACTGCCGTGGAAAATGTACTGTCCTCCGGTGAAGTTACCCTGGCCGGCCTGCTCAGCACCCTGGTCTACCATGCCAAATTCGACCGGGTGATATACCTGGATGGAGGATTCAACTCGGTATCCGATCGGGAGGGAACACCGGACCCGGAGAAACCCGAACCGGGTAAATGGATAATGGTTCCGGGAGTGATCGCCGGGCTGGAAGCCATTTCGAAACGGTACGGGCGCCTGGCTCTCTCGGAATTGCTGGAACCGGCCATTCAAATCGCCAGAAACGGATTCATTATCGATGAACTGCATGCTAAGCGAATTAAAGCCGGTACCGAGAAACTTAAAAGTACTGACTATGGCCGCCGTACTTACTTTCCCGGCGGAACCCAACTGAAGCCCGGAGATATCCTGAAACAGCCGGAACTGGCTAATTTCCTAAAAGCAGTGGCCAAGCAGGGGGCTGCCTACATGTACGAGGGTGAGTGGGCACTCCGCTGTATGGAAACCGTGAGAAAACAGGGTGGTATGATGACCCGCCAGGACCTGTCCGCCTACCGAACGATCTGGACAGAACCCTGGAAGATAAACTACCGAGGATTCGATATATTTGCTTCTTCTGGCCACACCATGTTCGGGGTCTGGACTCTACTGGCTCTTAAAACCCTGGAACACATCGGCATTCGTTCCAAAGGTCATTATGCCACCTCGGCCGATGCTCTGGAGATTCTGGTACGGATATCCCGGGAAGTTCAAACCGAAAAATGGATCAGGGACCACCGATCCCTGAACGACAGGAAGTATGTCAATTCAAAACTAACTCAAAATAATACCTCAACGATATGGAAACGGATAAAGGGACGAATGACAGCCGAATATGAAAATAGAAAAGCCAGCCACCATACCATGAGCTCCATTGTTGCCGATAAAGAGGGAAATGTTGTGACTGGTAAACATTCAATCAATTCGGAATTATGGGGAGCAGGACAGTTTGTTCAGGGAGTTTTATTAAACAGCTCAGGTGATAACTACGGCCGCTTTACCGGAGCGGGAAAACGCCGAACCCAGGGCGCACCCAATTTTCTGGTATTTAAGGAAGGAATACTGAAGTACGCCCTGGGAACCTACAGCTCCTCCAATCCCCAGGCCGCATTCCAATTCCTGGTAAATCTGCTGGACTACGGGCTTCCTCCGGTGCAAGCGGTTGATTTACCACGCTTCGGCAGTTTCCCCTATAACGAAAAGGATTGGACCGTGGATTTCTCCAAAAACTGGCTGGATCCGCGGATTGATTCGAAAATCGTGGGTGAACTCAAGAAACGCGGGTTGTTCTTCAATCAGGAGTCCCCGAAACTGGGCAAGGGATGTATCGCCGAATTTCATTTGAATGGAAAAACCTCCAGCGGATATGATAAAATTAATTGATTCTAAGCTTTTTACATCATCTCCGGATTGTTTTAAAAAGACACTTTCCTACAGGTGGAGGTTTTTAATGATCGTCTAGTCTATTTTTTTTCTTTATTCATAATAAAAAAGCAAGCTAAAGCAAACAATATGCCTGATGCCCACTGAGCGATGGTTAAGTCAAACAGGTATCTTTCACTGTCTCTCAGAAACTCAATCAAGAATCTTGATACACCATAAACAATTAAACACCAGGATAATAACCAGCCGCTGTATTTTTGTTTATGCTTCAATTTAGAGAATAAAAAAAATAGTATGAGCCCGTTTAAGGCCAGATAAATTTGAGTTGGATGTCTGGGAAAATCTCCGGCATTAATTGCCCAGGGTAAACTGCTGGCAGACCCGTAACAACACCAGTTTAAAAAGCAACCTATCCGCTTTATGAATATTCCCATACATAAAGCAGGAACAACCGCATCTGCATAAGACAGGAAATTTAATTTATTTTTTTTAAAATAAATAAAGGATAATAGGAATCCACCAATAAAACCTCCGTATGAAGATGCCCCCCCCTTCCAGACTTTGAAAATTTCAACAGGATAATCGAAAAAATATTTTACATTTTCAAACACAAAAAACAATCTGCCGCCAATTATGGCTCCCAAAATGATTAAAAAGAACATTTTTTTAAAATCATCTGGATTCAGTTCCCTTCTTCGTACCTCCTTCAAGGCCAATAAAAATCCTAATAAAAAAGCCAGAGTGAAAGCAAAGCCAATACTATGAACCTCAATCTGACCCAATCTGAAAATAATTGGTATGGGGTTGTATTCTATCATTCTTATCAAATGGAAAAAAAATGTCTCAGTTTCACAAAAGTATTGTAAATAAAAATGTCAAATAGAGCAAGACGGGTCGTAAAAATCAGGGTATAAAAAAATAAATTGAAATACTTTACAACAAAATAATTTTGAATTTCACTTGAAAATTGTCTTGACTTTCGTGAACAATCAAGCTATATATTTTTTTAAGATTCTTTAATGACCTGTTATTGAATTGATCCATGGAAATATATCTCGGTGCTATTGTCCTTCTGGCCTTTCTGGCCATCTCCGACCTGATCGTCGGGGTCAGCAATGATGCGGTTAATTTCCTGAATTCCCCGATTGGTTCCAAAGTTGCCCCCCGTTCGGTAATCTTAATCATTGCCAGTCTTGGTATTCTGGCCGGGGTCACCTTTTCCAGCGGCATGATGGAGGTGGCCCGCAAGGGGATATTCCATCCCCAGTATTTCAACATGCCTGAACTAGTGGTTATCTTTCTGGCCGTGATGCTGACCGATGTCATTCTGCTGGACCTGTACAATACCTTTGGCCTGCCTACCTCCACCACCGTATCAATTGTTTTTGAACTACTGGGAGCAGCCGTGGCCATCTCCCTGATAAAAATCGCCAAAGACGACCGGATGACCCTGGGTGACTATATCAACAATGAAAAGGCCCTGGCCATTATCCTGGGAATATTGCTCTCCATTGTTCTTGCTTTTTTTGTGGGTGCCTTTATTCAATATATCACCCGGATGATTTTTACCTTTGACTTTCACCAACAGTTAAAACGATACGGGTCCATCTGGGGAGGAATTGCCCTCTCCTCAATTGTATACTTCATTCTCATCAAAGGGGCCAAGGGAGCATCCTTCATGAGCAATGACACGGTACTCTGGATCAAGACCCATACCATACTGATCCTGCTGGTTTCCTTTGTGGCTTTCTTCCTGATTCTTCAACTATTTATG
This sequence comes from Candidatus Aminicenantota bacterium, assembly GCA_030671465.1. Classification (GTDB taxonomy): domain Bacteria; phylum Acidobacteriota; class Aminicenantia; order UBA2199; family UBA2199; genus CAZOWT01. The sequence continues at coordinate 5,835 of DAOVIP010000064.1, forward strand.
TCCCTGCTAAAAATCAATGTATTGAAAGTGATTATCCTGATCGGAACCTTTGCCATTGCCATGGCCTTTGCTGCCAATGATCTGATGAATTTTATCGGTGTACCCCTGGCTGGATTGAATGCCTTTAAATTTGCCGGGGTCACCGACAATCCCCTTCAGTCAACCATGGAGGTGATGCAGCAGCCCATTAAATCCGACACACTTCTGTTGTTACTGGCCGGCACCATCATGGTGGTGACCCTCTGGATATCAAAAAAAGCATCTACCGTATCAAAAACCGAGATCAATCTTGCCCGTCAGGATGAGGGAATCGAACGATTTGGTTCATCACCCCTGTCCCGAATCATTGTCCGGATGTTTACCTCTTTATCCAGAGTCTACCATAAAGTCATTCCCAAAAAATGGCGTTCAATCATGGACCGCCGATTCGATCACAAACAGGATTCCACTGTCCATAAGGGTGATGAAGAGGTGGCTTCTTTTGACCTGCTGAGAGCCTCGGTAAACCTGGTGGTGGCCAGCGCCCTGATCTCTTTGGCCACTTCCATGAAACTGCCGCTTTCAACCACCTATGTAACCTTCATGGTGGCCATGGGAACTTCCCTATCAGACCGGGCCTGGGGGAGTGAAAGCGCGGTTTACCGGGTAACCGGTGTGTTGACCGTGATCGGGGGCTGGTTTTTCACCGCCTTCATGGCCTTTACGGTTTCTTCTATTTTTGCCGTGGCCATCTATTACTGGCGGATGCCAGGGGTCCTGGGTATCCTGGCCCTGGCCCTGTTCATGATCTATCGAAACTACCACCTGCATAAAACCCGCAGCCGTGTCCACCAGACCACTGAAATTTTCAACCTGAAAAAAATATCCGATGTCGGCTTTGCCATTAATGCCAGCTTTGAACACAGCGGTTACTTTCTCAATGAAATCAATCAGACCCTGAATCAGAGTTTTGAAGGCCTGTTTACCCAGGACCGGACAATTCTGAAAATCAACAAAAAAGAAACAAAAAAGATTCAGAAATGGACCAATATCATCATTGCCAATATATTTAAAACCCTTCGGCTGCTGGACAAGCAGGACATGGTTCAGACCCAGGCCTATGCCCAGATCATCAACGCCCTACAGGAAATTGCCGAAAGCCAGCGGGATGCCATACTCAGGGCCGACACCCATGTCAATAACAACCATAAGGGATTGTTGAAAGTCCAGATTGAAGAATTGAGTCAGATTAAAAACTGCCTGAATGAGCTTCTGAGCAGAACCGCCGATGCCTTCCTCAAAGGGGAGCATGTGGATTATCAATATATCCGTTCCCGATTCAATAAACTCAAGAAGTTGGCCCATGAATTTGATAAGAACCAGATTAAGCGAATCCAGGATGAGAGCTCAAAAACCCGGCTTAGTATCCTGTTTTACGCCTTGATGACCGACTGCATGAAAGTGGCCGCGCAAACCCTCAACCTGCTGGGGATATTCCAGGAATCATTTAAATTGAACAGCCGGATCAAAAAGGATTGATCCCTGAACCCTCGCCTGCCCATCAGGGGGCAAACACCTCCAGGGCGCCGGGGAGTACGGCAACCTGGCACTGGCTAACATTGCGAATAATTTCCCCGTCCAGTAGAATGTCCAGGGCCGTGTCCATTGAAATATCAAACCGGCTGGAACCAAGGTACCGGATTCCATCCTGGTCACGGTGAAGGCCCTGTTTCAGCCACTGTTTGAACCGCCAGGTTTCCCAGGCCGAAGCGGTATGCAGAACCATACAATCGATCCGGCCGTCAAAAGCACTGGTTTCCTCATTCAGGTTGAGTCCATTGGCATAATAACGGGTGTTCAAGAAAACCAGCAGTGAAAAAGAAATTTTTTCCTCATTTTGATCCGAGAACAGGGTCAGGGTCAGCGGCACCTGTTTTCTGGCAAATGCCTTGAAAACCCCCAGGCCTCCGACCAGGACCTGTCCCCCCGGCGTAAAACGGGTTAGCCCCCTGTATTTCCGGTTGAATTGATCGACATACTGATTCACCACTGTTCCCAGACCAACACTCATGCTGCCCAGAAAATAATAGCGCTGCTGGACACCACTGATTTCGACCAGGCCCACATCCATTTTCCTGACCTTTTTCCCAACCAGACAGTCACACAATGATTCCACCTTCTCGATACCCAGATCTCGGCAGACATCATTGGCCGAACCGGTCCCGATTATTCCCAATCTCGGTAAAGGATGGGCGGGGATTTCATGATTCAAAATCTCACTGGCAATAATATTAAAAGTGGTATCCCCTCCAACCGCTATAATGTCTTTATACTGATGCATGACTTCAATAGACATTTTCCTCAGGTCTCTCTCGCTTTCAGAAACAAACAGGTCATAGGGTATTCCTTTGGCTC
>DAOVIP010000364.1 GCA_030671465.1 Candidatus Aminicenantota bacterium
ATAAGCATATCCGTATGGTTAATTGAGTCTACCAATATGAAAAGGGTTCAGTAGAATTTTGAAAAACTGAAGTCATCGGGATTATGAAAATTTACTTGTTTTTGTCTTTGTATTCCTCCAAGGTGGGGATGGTGATCAGTTTTATTTTCTGTGTTTTCAATTTCTGGTTGATGTCATCCAACTCCAGCTTGACAATGGATTTAAATTGAGTGCTGGCCTTTTTAACCTCTTTTTCCAGTACCTTCATTCTCTTGAGCTGTGATTCGGTGGGCCGGCCTCCGTAATTGTTGACCACTCCGTAAAGCCCGACGACTTTCTCGCGGAGCTGTTCTTCACCGGTAATTCCCTGGTCCTTGCGAGTGGCGGCCAGCTTTTTGTACATGGCATCGAGTTTTTGAGCCAATTGTTTCAGTTTCTTTTGCAGCGAACCTGCCCTTTTCAACTGGGCAGCCTGTTCTTTGGCCTGGTCCCTGACCTGGGTCACACAATATCCGGTGTAGGCCAAGTCTTCCTGTATGTGGTACAATTTCCACACAGTCTGCTGCTGGATTTTACGGTCTTTTGGTGAGTGGGGATAATCATCACTGAATAGGATTTTCAACTCTGTCGAAAAAGTCTCTTTTCCCTTGGTCAGTTTTATTTTGTAGCTACCTTCCGGAGTCAGCGGACCCCTCAGGGCGTATCCGGCCAATCTGCGGGCAGGCGGTACCTTGGGAGGTTTGTATCTCAGAAACCAGTATACGATATTCACGCCACGGCGTTTTCCGCCGGGCAGGGTTTTCAACAGTTTGCCTTCGGAATCGAAGATTTCAAGTTTCATATTGCCGAACATGTGTCGGCGTTTCAGGTAATAGGAGATCTTACCGACCAGAAGCGGATTGGAACCGACCCACTCTCCGGATTGAACCTTCCGGTAATCTCCTCGATAAGGCCGGATATAAACCGGAGACGGTTCGAATAGGTGTACTTTTTTCTGTAGTATAGGATGGCGGATTTTCCTCAGCAGGGTAATATCATCAATGATGTAGATTCCCCTCCCATGGGTTCCGATGATCAGATCATCCTCCCGGGGATGAACAGCCAGGTCGTGGACAGCCACGGGAGGGAAGTTTCCGGTAAATTGGGCCCATTGCTTTCCGCCGTCAATGGAGATAAATAGGCCGAATTCCGTACCCAGGAACAGTAAATCGGGATTGACCAGATCATCCCGGATGACCCGGGCATAACCCTTTATGGAATCGGAGCTGAGGGAAGTCCAGGTTTTTCCCAGGTTCGTGGTCTTGTACACATAGGTATTCATGTCACCCATGCGGTGACCGTCAAACACAACATAAGCGGTATGGGGATCGTGGCGGCTTGCTTGAACGCAACTGCACCAGGTATGTCTGGGCAATCCGGTGATATTTGAGACCACATTACTCCAGGTTTTTCCGCCATTACGGGTGACCTGGAGATTACCATCATCGGTTCCGGCCCATATGATATCGGAATGCTTCGGAGACACACTGATGGCATAAATGGTGCAGTGGTTTTCAGCAGTGGTATTATCGATAGTAAGCCCTCCGGTTTTTTCCTGCTGCTGTTTCTTGGGATCATCGGTGGTGAGGTCCGGAGATATCCTCTGCCAGGAATCACCGCGGTTTGTGGAACGGAATAAAAATTGGGAGCCCACATAGATGGCCTCCTTGGTGACATGAATGGGGGTATTCCAGTTGAACCTGAATTTCGGCTCTCCGGCTGTGGGGTAGGGCTTTATATCTTTACTCTCTCGGGTATCACGATGAGTCCGAAAAATATTTCCTCCCTGGTATTCACTGTATACAATATTTTTATCCTTGGGATCTGCAAAAACGTAAAAACCGTCGCCCCATCCCACGCCGATCCAGTCGCTGTTTTTGATGCCCCCGGGACTGCGGGAAGGGCCTGTCCAGGAGCCATTGTCCTGCAACCCTCCGTATACTTGGTAGGGATTATCCATGTCGTAGCTGATCCGGTAAAACTGGCTGACTGGCAGGTTGTTTAAAAACCGCCAGTCATAACCGCGGTTGAAGGAAACATACACCCCGCCGTCGGTTCCCAGAATCATGTGCTTCGGATTGCTGGGATTGATCCACAGGGCGTGGAAATCCACATGAGGACCCCCCCCTTGAGATTCAAAGGTCTCGCCGCTGTCTTTACTGATACCCATCACAAAACTCGGTTTGTACAGGACTTTGTAATCCTGGGGATCGGCAATCAGCAGGTTAAAATAAAAGGGCCTTTCGTTTATGATCGGAGCAGCGGACATTTTTTTCCAGTTTTCTCCCATGTCGGTTGAACGGTACAAAGCGGTTTTTTTGGATTCAACGATACAAAAAACAGTACTCGGCCTAACCGGTGAAATGGCAACTGAAATCCGGCCCAGGTTCCCTTTGGGTAATCCGTTGTGTATCTTTTTCCAGTTCCGGCCCCCGTCAAGGGAACGGTACAAACCGCTTCCCGGTCCACCTGAATTGAAAAAGTAGGGGTACCTGCGGTATTGCCACATGGCTGCATAGAGGATATTCGGTGCTTTTGGGTTTATAGCCAGATCAGCGCAGCCGGTATTGTTGTCCACATACAATATCTTTTTCCAGGTTTTCCCTCCGTCTGTGGTTTTGTAAACCCCCCGCTCCTCATTGGCATTCCACAAATGACCCATGGCAGCCACATAAACGGTATCCGGATTCTGGGGGTTGATCACAAT
>DAOVIP010000495.1 GCA_030671465.1 Candidatus Aminicenantota bacterium
AGGGTTGAAAATCGTCATCGCCTCCTGATCGCCATTTGTTAAAATACTCTTACTCCTTGCTTTTTAAGGGCTTTTTGAACCCGTTCAATTGTCACGTTCCTGGGAATCACCTTATCTTTGACAGACACAGCTGCTGCCACGCCGGCTCCCTGACCTGTCACTGTACAGCACATCATCTGGCGCAGAGCTGCATGGGATATTTTATCACCTGACACACAGCGTCCGGCCACCAGTAAATTATCTATGGTTCTGGGAAGCATAATACCATAGGGCAACTGAAAATACCGGCCCGTTGTCGGGATAATCACCACCCCGTAAGCATCTAAAAATTCCGGAAAGATCCCGATGGAATCTTCGTACCTGGCCTGGTTTTTGACCTCATCCCCGGTCATGGTATATTGTCCTATAATCTTTCGAGATTCCCGGGTTCCCAGGGAAGAACCAAAGGTTCTCAAACGGGCGTTTTCAAATCCAGGAGTATATTTTCGCAGGGCATCAATGGCCAGCATGGCCTGTTTTCTGCCCTCTATTTCCCCTTGGGTCAGATCCTTGAGATCCGTGGGATCCAGTCCCAGCATATACACCATGTTCAGGTAGGTGGCTTCCCCTGTATCCGTGAGGCTGCTCCAGTATCCGCCGGTAAGAACATCGTCGGAAATTTCTCCTTTCTGTCGGGCTTTGGCAAAGGGTTCACAAAGATAGGGGCTGAAAAGTGCATCTTCCTTTCCCGTTGTTTGAGTGGCCCACTGGCCCAGATTCCCGGGATTTTTTCGGACATGGGCCATAAATCGATCCCGGTTTACCCCGCTACAGCCAAAACTCACTGACACCCCTTCTATCTCGTTTTTGGATGGTTTAAAGCAGGGAGCCCCTGCCCTGAAGGCAATGTCGGCATCACCAGTACAGTCAATCACCCGGCTGGCCAGGATGGCCTGTCGGCCCGCCTTGCTTTCCGTAATGACACCGGTGATGGTATCTCCTTGTGTAAGGGCTTCAACCCCCATACAGTGCAGGAATTTATCAATGCCGGCTTCTTCAACCAGGTTATCAGCCACGCATTTGAAAATATCGGCCTCAAGCGCCTGGCTGATGGACTGGGGTTCTTTTCTTTCCCCGCCGAATCTTCTGGCTTCCGCCTCAAATTCAAGACCAATACCTTCTGATTCCACCGTACCTTTGTGGCGGTACCAGCCAATGGATTCCACCATGGCCTGGGTAATATTACCCCCAAAACAGCCATGCCGTTCCACCAGCATGGTATCCACCCCTTCCCTGGCCGATGCAATGGCAGCCGCCAGGCCTGATGGACCGCTACCCACCACCAGCACATCGGTTTTTGCCATGACAGGAATTTTTTTTGGGGATTCCTTGATATATTTCATTGGTTATGACTCCTTTGTATCAATGACTACATCCACCTGTTCAGATATTGTTTTCACTGGATTCTCCATTATTAACCGCCATGGATTCGCAACCTCTTATTACACTCATTAAGGTAACTGCATCAATAGTTAATATTAATCTTTGGGTATTTGAATATTTTTTAAACTTTC
>DAOVIP010000312.1 GCA_030671465.1 Candidatus Aminicenantota bacterium
AAAATAGATAAAAATATATTACCAGAATCTTTGAGAGTTGCTATCAGAGGAATTGGGGGGCAGGGTAATTTATTCTTCGGCAGAGTGCTCTCAGAGGTTGCCATGAGAACTCCATACTCAGAGACTCATATTGTAAAGGGTGATACCCATGGGATGGCTCAGCTGGGCGGTCCGGTTGTATCTACCTTTAACTGTGGAAGAGTGTTTTCTCCTATCCAGGCTCCACATTCTGCGGATATTTTGGTGGTTATGGAAGTCAGTGAAGTATTGAGACCTGGTTTTCTGGATTTATTAAAACCCAATGGAACTATTATTTTTAATACTTTTAGAGCATTACCGGTAAATATAAAAAAAGAAGACTATCCTAGTGTACCTGAGATAGAAAAAATCCTGGGAAAATATAAGTTTATAAAAATTGATGCCAATAAGGTTGTCTATGATCTTGGAGATAAGACAGGTAGAACAGCCAATGTGGTCGTCCTCGGCCTGTTATCAACCATAGATCCTTTTAATCTTATTCCTGAAGAAATATGGTTATCTGTTCTAATGTCAGTATCTCCCACTGACGCTATCAAATCAGCCAACCAAACCGCTTTCAAAGCCGGTAGAAAATATATTTCATAAACGGAAAACTTCCAAATCCGCAGTTGAATCCCTGATACATAAAGCCAAAAAAAAACCAAAAAATATTTAGAAAAGTTTTGATTTGTATATTTTTTAGATAATGTTAATTTGATCTAACAGCAAGGTCGGTTAGAATCACAACAGCTTGTTTCACTGGAGGGTTCGGTTTTTTTTATCGAGCTTTCAATAATAGCAGTTGCACATCCCACACCTGCCCTGACAGTTATTGCCTGTACCGGGCAATTTTTTGAACAGGCGCCACATTCCATGCAGGCATTTTTTTCGAGAATTTGAGCTTTTTTTTCTTTGATTTCAAAAACAGCATGAGGGCATACTATCGCACACATACCACACCCTGTGCATCTCTCAATATTCAATTTTAGGGTAGCTACATTTTTAAGATAAAAAAGTCTCTTCATATATCACTCTCAAACAAATCTGTCCACAATCCAAAGGACACTTCCTGTAACCACAAGAATTATCTGTATTGGAATACCAATTCTCATCTCTCTTTTAACTCCGGAGAGGGAAGTGTATGTTGAGCACCCGGTAAAATTCATGGTCAAAAAAGATGATATTGACGAAATCAATAATAACCAGGTTAATATTTCCAGAATATTATGGCCAATGAGATTAAAAAGATAAGAAATCAGGGATACAGCTATTCCTGAATAAAATCCTTTTAAAAAAAAACTTCGTGCCGGTAACCAGGGTAGAAATAACGGACCAATAACCGCTCCCGCAGAAAAAGCAAACAGAATATTGGCAACAGAACGAATTCCAATAGTGCCAATAAGTGCAAATGAGTACCCATTTTTATTTAAACCAGAAAGAATAAGAAAAAAAATAATCACCAGAAACAAATAACGTGATCCCTGTACCACCTCTACTGGAACCAAACGCAGTCGGTCAATTAATCTGAACTCCACTTGCCGCATCATGGCAGTTGCTTTCATGCCCGATTTCAAAAAATCTTTTAGATCAGATGAACGAACAGGACCATAGATAACCGAAAAACCTGATCTTTTTTTTACATTATGGGCTGCAATCCCGGGAGCTCCGAGCTGCGGAACGATTAATTTTCGATGTCGTACCAGCCTTTTCAGTTCAGTCACTTCAATTCTTTTAACCAGTTCATCTGTTCCAAAAGTTCCTTTACCGGCAGCACACCAGACATTGATTCCCCTGGTATCAAGTACCATTATCCAGGCATCAAGTCCCTCAAGCTTCTTTCTGAGGTAATCAAAACTTAATTTATAATTGGCTGAAACCAAGACAACCGAATCGGAATCAGGATTTCCAACAGCGTAAATCCCTGGATCCACCTTATAATTCATGCGGTTAATGTTCAATCTAACTTTAAAGGTGCCCCATCTATCTCTTTTATCTAGAAAAGTAGAAATTCTAGGGATCTTTCCTACTTCTGTATCAATCCATTCGATTATATAATGTTCTTTCTGCATAAATTCTCTTAATTTTCATATGATGTCAATTTATGAATCTATTATAATATTTCAAATGACTTAAAACTAGGTTTTTCTCTTTTTAAACTGAAATTCTTTTATCCAACAATAACTGACCGGGACGATGAAGAGGGTGATGAGAGCCAGGAACATCCCCCCAAATGAGGGAATAGCCATAGGTACCATAATATCTGCACCCCTTCCTGTAGAAGTTAAAACAGGTAAAAGTGCTAAAATTGTAGTGCCAGTTGTCATCAAAGCCGGTCTAATCCTGCGCAGTCCAGCCTCCACTGTTGCCTCACGTATCTCTTCCAATGTAGCGGGTGACTTTCTGGCAAACTCCTGGTCCAAGTAGGTAGCTACAATCACACCATTGTCGGAGGCAATTCCAAAGAGTGCTAAAAAACCCACCCAAACGGCAACACTGAGGTTGATGGGATGGATCTGGAAAAGATTCTGCATATTTACCCCAAAAACCGAAAAATTGAGGAACCAGGATTGCCCATATAACCAGATCATAATAAAACCACCGGCCCAGGCAACAACAATTCCTGAGAATACCAGCATGGTGGTGGAGACATGTTTAAACTGGAAGTAGAGGATCAAAAAGATAATAAAGAGTGCCAGAGGAAGAACCACCATTAATTTTTTTTCCGAACGGACCTGGTTTTCATAACTGCCGGCAAAAGTATAACTGACACCGGCAGGTATCTCAAGTTCACCTGATTTTATTTTTTGTTTCAGATATTCAGAGGCATCTTCAACCACATCAACCTCGGCAAATCCGGCTTTCATGTCAAAAAGGACATACCCCACCAGAAAAGTATCTTCACTTTTAATAACCTGTGGTCCACGAACATAATTAATTTTGGCCAACTGGGTTATGGGAATCTGAGCCCCTTTAGGCGAAGGCACCAATATTTTAGACAGAGTTTCAATATTACTGCGCAATTCCCGCATATAACGAACCCTGATCGGATAGCGCTCCCGACCTTTAACGGTAGAGGTGATTTTTTTACCACCA
>DAOVIP010000324.1 GCA_030671465.1 Candidatus Aminicenantota bacterium
AGAACCCGTCCTGAATCCGGACCTCATCTACGAGGGTTGGTGGATGGCCTATGATATTCTCGATCATTTCGGCCACGACGGGGAACCCTATGAAAGTGACAACTTCGTGATCTACAGCGATGCTTGTGTATTATCCGAAAAACAGCGGGTGGCCAATATACTGGAGGATCACTTCAGAGACCTCATGGCCTTGCTGCATATCACCAGCTATGATGAATTTTGGTACACTCAGCCTGACCATAAACTCCATATCTACCTGAGCATGTACCTGGCCTTTCCCTGGGGAGGTGGATTTATGGATACCCACGGATTCATGTTGTATGCCATGAATTCGCCCCTTCATAACTGGCCTCAGGAATCCTACAGTATGATTCTCAAACATGAATTGATGCATGTGGTCGGAGGTCTTCTTTGTCACGGGATTCTCGGGGATGCTTGGTTTATAGAGGGTATTGCCGAGAATGTGAGCAATCTGAGCGGTTGGCGTACCCCGGTGACCACACGCAACCAGCTGCAGGAATGGATTGAAGAGTATCAGGATGAACCCTATCAGGGAAACCCGGTGGCCATTCATACCTATGGTGATGTCATGATCATTGATCCCCGTGCTACCGGGGATTATGATCCTTACTTTGAGCTGGCCTTCCGCTTCCTGATCGATCCCAAGGGCCTGGCCCGGACCTGGCTGGATATCAAGAACATCTTTCTGGATATGCGGGAGGGGTTAACCTTTTCCCAGGCCTTTGAAAGCCGGACCGGAATGAGCCTGGACTTTTACGAAGTCAACTTCTTTAACCTGATGATGGCCTACCTGCCCTGATTGCTTCAGGTCGTAAGTCATGAATGGGGTATTGGCGATCAGATTACGTCGATAACCCCGGTCAGTGGTCCTTTGAAATCGGGTACGGGAAGGGGCTGGGAGGAATTACTACGGATTTGGGTAGACAGGGAGAATGAGGTATACCCCTGGATCTGGGAATCGGTGGTCAGGTAAGTCTTCATTCCGGTTTCACCAGCAATCATATCATTCAGGGGATCATTCCCCACCATAAGGCAGTGTTCTGGCTGAAGGCCGATTTTTTGACAGATTTCCCGGAAGTATTTCGGTTGGGGTTTACAATAAGCACTGTTCTCGATGTGGGTGATCCATGAGTAGGGCAGGGTATCCACACCGGCCCAGGCCAGGCGGATCATCTGGACTGACAGCGGCCATAAGGGATTGGAGGCGGCAACCAGTTTGATGCCCCGCTCACTGATGGTTTTCAGCAGGTCATGGGTTCCCTTGACTGTTTTGGCCATGGTGCCCAACTGATCGAATTCCGTGGTATAGAAATTCTCAAAGCGGCTCCAGAATTCCGGTTTCAGGTCTTCCATATCCCGGCTGAAATGATTCAGGTAATAATCGGCATTGGATATCCGGCCCTGGTTGTTCAGCAGGGCCCTGGTGGCTCCGATCAGGCGTTGCTGGAAAGTTTCGGCAGTGAAAACGTCAAGGAATTTCGGGGTCAGCCGGGTCATATAGGCTTTGAAAAAGGCATTTTCATCGAATAGAATCAGGGTGTTGTCGATATCAAACAGCACGGCTTCTATCATCGGTTTCTCCTGAAGTGAATTCAATATTATTACTATCTTTTCAAAAGGTGTTTTTCAATATAATTGATGACCTGCTGGGTACATTGTTCGGCAGATAAGGTTTCCGTATCCAAAACTAGTGCCGGTGACCGCGGTTCTTCATAGACATCGGAGATGCCGGTGAAGTTTTGAATTTCTCCTTTTTCCGCCCGAAGATACATCCCCTTGGTATCCCGGCGCTTGCAGCTTTCAACACTGGCCTTGACATATATTTCAATGAAATTTTCCTTTATCATTTGTCGGATTTCATCCCGGGATTCCTTATAGGGAGAAATAAAAGAAGCAACGACCGATACATTGTTTTTTTCCAGCATCCGGATCATGTGGGAAACCCGTTTAAGGTGGGCAATCCTTTCTTGGCGGGTAAATCCGACTTCCGGGAATAATTTTCGGACATCCCGGCCATCCACCCGCTCGACTTCAAGTTCCCGATCGGACAGTTGGTTATAAACCAAATCCGCGATGGTTGATTTTCCGCAGGCCGGAAGACCGGTAAACCACAGAACGAAGGGTTCCATCTTTTTTTTACCGAATTTGATAAACAGCCAGGCCCGTTCATGCAAGAAGTTAAAGAGCAGTTTCAAAAGTACTTCGAGGCCGCCTACGGCTGCTGCCAGCTCCAGCCTACCAAAAAACATATACACCAGTGCAACCGTGGTCAGGGTGGCAATGATCCTCCAGGTAATGGCCTTGATCAGTGATCGGTATTTGGTTTCAATAATCATTCCTTTCTCCTTTAAATCCTGTATTCAGTTCAATACCTTTTTGAAGATAATTTATTTTCATTTTTAAACTATGATATTTTAAGAAGAAGTTGAATAGAAATCAATCTAAAAAGTAAAAAAAATAAACAATCTGGGATTCAAATGTTGCTAAGGTAGGTGATTTTTTTGATTCGAGATAGTTTTTTGGTGTGGTATTCAATTTGATAGGCCTTTTTCTTGTTCAGGGTCCGGGTATTGACCAGCAACCGCACCGGCCGGCGGGAGCGGGTATATTTGGAACCGATTCCCCGGTTGTGTTCTTGAATTCGGTCTGTTAAGCGAATGGCCTGGCAGGTACCGCAGTAGTAGGTATGATCCGAACATTCCAGCAGATAAACGGTCCACAGCTCCGTGTCGTGTTTTTCCACCAATACATTATATAGTGGAACCGGTTACAATTCAAAAATACGGTCTGACAATATAAGATGGAATATGGGATTGGTTAGACAAAAAAAGCGATTTTATCTATAATTCAGGTTCCAGAGGAAATCATGAACACATCAATCCGCATTTTATTGTCTGTTTCGATTATTATATCCTGGCATTGCACCAAGCAACGGATCATACCGGCTGATATCGTAATTCATAATGCCGAGGTGTATACCATGGAAATGGTCGGATCGTGTATCAGGGCGAATCGGGTGAATTAGAGTAACC
>DAOVIP010000007.1 GCA_030671465.1 Candidatus Aminicenantota bacterium
AAAAAAGAGTTAATCAAATTCTTTATCGATGAGTTTCAGCAGGCCATCCAAAAAAAAATCGAATATGTCGTGATTGAAACGGATCCGGAAAATCGCCTGGAATCGATAAAGAACAAACTGAGAAAGCATCCCAACACCCTGTTCATCACCGGAAAATTTACCATCGACATCAAAACCAGAAGCATTGTAAAAAAGGTTAAAGAAAAAAAGAAAAAAGCCTTTGTCAAAATTCAATTGTGGGAAATGACCTGGAAACTGGTCATGATCGAGTCGGATTCTCTGAAAACCATCAACCAACAGACTTTTGATTCAAAACTGAAGGATGCGAATCCGAGCAAAGCCCAGTTCAACTTCAAATCTCTGTTTGATGATCTGACTGAAAGATTCTTGCAAAATATCAAGAAAAAATTTAAATTTCAAAATAGATACCTATTACAAAACAGGAAATAATCATGAAAATAAAAACAATTATTCTGCTTTTGGTGTTGCTTTTCACAGTGAATAACGCTTTTTCACAATATTATTATTATGGCAAAAACAAGGTTCGGCAGTCTAAATTCGATTGGCAATTCCTGGAAACAGAGCATTTCAAAATTTATTATTATACAGCCAACGTTGCCTTGATCAAGCAAATTGTCAATTCTGCCGAGAAAGACTATAACCGGATGTCAAAATTCATGAATGTCGAAGTCAAGAAAAAAATCCCCATCATCTTCTATAAAACCCACATTGACTTCGAACAGACCAATCTGTATCCGGGATTTCTCCCCCCCGCAGCCCAGGCCTTTGCCGAGCCCATCGCCCACCGGGTTGTTATTCACGGTGACCTATCTCTGGATGAACTCTCGGGCACCCTGACCCATGAACTGGGCCATATATTCGAGTATACAGTTCTCTACCAGGACATCTCCCGAAGCAACATGTCCTTCAGAACCCCCCCCCTGTGGGTAATGGAAGGTTTTGCCGATTTCATCACCCAGGGCTGGGATAATTTCAATTTGTTGACCGTCCGGGATGCCGTACTCAATGACCAGATCCCCATACTCACCAAAAGCGGGCAATTGAAATCCGCCTACGGCACCAACCGGGCCGCCTATGATTTCGGTCATCTGGCCATCGATTTCATCCACGAAAAGTTCGGAAACCGGGCCGTCAAAAACTTATTTTACTATTACCGGAAAGCCTCGGTGCTTAAAAGTAAACGGAATATTTCCAAACTGTTTTTTCCTTCTGTCAAAATATTCAATTTCGAATTCAAAAAATATGCCCGGAACCGGTTTGAAATATTTTTCACCAAGGAAAATCCCGAAGAATACGGTATTATGCTTGGACCCGAATTTCCCTTTGTTTACTCCTTCTCCCACCAGGTTTCACCCACCGGTGAAATGCTGGCGGTTTTGACCGTGAACCGGAAAAACGGTGATCTTGATATCCTTCTCATTTCCCTCCGGGATGGCCAGATCATAAAGAATATCACCCCGGGTATGACCAGCAAATATGACAACATCAATATCAAATTCAATCCGGCCGATGGCATATCCTTTTCCTGGGACAATCAGGGTGAAAAAATCGCCTTTTTTGCCCGGCACGAATTAAGTTATTACCTGGTCTTGCTGGATATTCTGGATGGTAAAATTCTGAAAAAAATTAAAATCGAAAACATCCAGGATCCGACTTCCCCCGATTTTTCACTTGACAACAACCATTTATACTTTACCGGTATCGAAAATTCAAAATCCTATATTTTCATCATTAATCTGAACACCTCTCAAATCAATAAACTCACCGAAGGGTTGTTGTTTATTAAATCATTGAATATTTCCCCGGACGGGGAAAAAATCGTTTTTTCAGCCAAAAAGGATCAGTTTTATAAATTATTCCTGGGAACGCTTGAAAAACCGGAAATGGCCATTCAATTGACCACCGGGTATTACAATGATATCACCCCGGTATTTTCCAGGGATTCCAAGCATATATATTACAGTTCGGATGAACTGGAATCCTACAATATCAATTCAATTGATCTGGAACAGAAAGTGCTTTATCGCTACACAGATGTTCGCACCGGTAATTTCTTCCCCTTTGAAATACCGGGAGACCCCGGCCGGCTGGTAATGTCAACCTACTATAAAAATAACTTTTTACTATTTAAAAAAGACATCTCAGAACACCTGGAGGTCAGAGAGATCGAATTCGACGAAATAAAAAAAATTGAGGTTGCCAAAACCCAGGAACCGGAAGTAAAAATCATCAAAGAAGAAAAATACAGAGCCTTTAGTAAACTTTTCGTGACCGCCATGCCATCAGTTACCGTTGGTTATTCAAGTGATGGAAGCTTTCTGGGTTCCGCTGCCCTGAAAATTTCCGACCTGATGGGCGATCAAAATTTTATTTTCTATTTGGCCTCCTATTACGGGTATACGTCGGCCCACATATATTATCTCAACCTGACCCACCGGTTGCAGTATTTTGCCCACATGTACTATTACCGCGAGCCCTATTATTATCCCTATTATGACTATGCTCTGGATCAACCCTACAGTCAATCTTATCTCACCCTTCGTAAAATATACGGTGGCGATATTGCCCTATGGTATCCCTTCAGCCGCTCCTACCGGGCCGAAATAGGTCTGTCATTGTTCAAGCAGGAAGAAAACTCAGAATTGTTGCTGGGATATGACCTCCCCTACGGCCAATTTTTCAGCGGCTATGCGACTGCGGCCGAACTATCTCTGGTCGGAGAGACCACCCGTTTTACCTATTACGGTCCCAACCGGGGACACACCTTTAAACTTTCAGTCAAAAAATATTTCAAGCTGGGTGATTCATTCATGGACGCCTATTCAGCAGATGCGGATATTCGGAAATATGCCAATCTAAACATCCATTCCCTCCTGGCCTTCCGGTTTAAAGGTTTTACCTCCGGCGGGGATAATTCCCTCTTGTATTGGACCGGAGGCAACAATACCATCCGCTCGGTCCCCTGGAGATCCATAGTGGGCAACAATGGATTTTTCTTCAATGCCGAGTTCAGATTCCCCCTGATCACCTCGGCCAGAACTCTGATCGGGAATGTGGGCCCTGTGCGTGGTGTGCTGTTTTTCGATGTGGGTGGAGCCTGGTTCAATGACGATCCCGAATACCGCTTTTTGGAGGAGGGGAAATTCAAGCTTCTGTACGGAATTTCCTCTTATGGTTTCGGTATTCAAGCGTTTTTGTTCGGTATTCCCATGCATTTTGAATGGGTATACCGCTGGGATTTCACTCAGAAAGAGTATTATGGGTTTAATTTCTGGATAGGCCTGGATTTCTAACCCAAAAATCAAAATTCATCCCGGCATTGCTCCGCTTTCCAAATTCCGGGACCCTTTTTTTCATGGTTATTGAAATTTCCGAACAAATATATTAAAATCAAGGCATGTTAAAAATAATTGAAATTGAATGCCCGCATTGTCATTCCAACCTCTGGGTGGATTCCGAAAAGAAAACCGTAATTCAACATGAAAAAACCAAGAAAAAGAATTTTGAGTCCTTTGATTCGTTATTGAAAAAGGAAAAGGAAAAAAAAGAGAAAGTCGATGAACGATTCATCCTGGCCAAAGAATTGGAGAAGGAGAAAAAGAAAAAAGCAGAAGATATATTTAACAAATCCCTGGATCGACAAAAATAAATTTACCGCCTAAGACAGCGGCCTATAAAGGAGTAAACATGGAATTTTCCGAATTAAAGAAAAAAATTGAAACCGACTTACAGCTGGAAAAACCGGACTTTGTCAATGACACCGAAGACCTGGTTAACCTCGGTTATATCGAACTGACAGCAACTCAGAAACTGATTTTTTCAATCTCAAATTTCAGAGGCAGAAAATATATCGATATCAGAACCTGGTTTCAGGATCAATCTGGGGCCTGGAAGCCCACCAAAAAAGGGATTCATTTCAGCACCGATAAATTCCATGATTTTGAAAAATTGTCTAAAATTTTTTCAGATATTGTAGCCCTGGATACCTAAAGCCCTTCCCTGAGGATTGAATGAATAAATCATTACTGAGTCAAAAATTTTTCTTTGATTAAATTCACCATCTGGATGTTATCAGAATGACCGGTCTTGAAGGCGGTTATTTTCCCCCGAATGGACCTGCCCAGAAGATAAAAATCTCCGATAATATCCAGGATCTTGTGTCTGACCAGTTCATCCTTGAAACGTAATTCGGTATTCAAAACCCGGCCTTTATCAATTAATATGAAATTATTGATGCGTCCGCCTTCAGCCAGTCCCATCTGAGACATCTTATTGATCTCTTCAACAAACCCGAAGGTCCTGGCCGGGGCGATTTCCCTTTCAAAATCCTCGGGGGAGTGCATGACAAACTCATAACTCATTTTTCCCATCGGTTCCGGGAATTCAGCTGTATAATTCACCGTAAAAATGTCTGCAGGATCTACCCGAATGAATTTACCACCGCCTTTCTCATTCCCGATAACCAGGGGCCTATCAATAATTATGTCAGTTATGAATTCACCCTGCTCCACTACACCGCTTTTCCGTATCAGATCACAAAAGACGCTGGCCGATCCATCCCCGGTGGGAACTTCTTTATTGATTTTGATTGAAATATTGGTGATACCGAAGGCATGCAGGACAGCCATCAAGTGTTCGATTGTTTTGGCCTCAAGAATATCTTTTCGCACCGAAGTGGCATAATTGGTGGTATCAATATATTCTATCCGGGCAGGGACATATCCCACTTCGGTGATGTTCTCAAAGCGGATCCCCTTTCCCTCAGGCAGAGGCTTCAGGGACATACCGGTTTTTTGTCCGGAGTGCAACCCGATTCCGTAAAAAATATTATCCTTGCGAATGGTCTTTTGTTTCCTGGAATATTCGACATCTCCGATTTCAAATTCAATTCTACCGGTACTTTCTCTTTTCACAATCTTCTGAAAACTGGGATCATTTTCGCGATTATCCGATAACATGGATTTCAACATCCGATTTTCCTCTAAAATTTTCTTATACTCAAGGCCCCGCTGTAAGGCGAATATCACTTTATCAATGCTCAAAGGTTTTTCCATAAAATCATAGGCTCCCTCTTTGAGTGCTCTTACCGCTGTGGTGATACTGCCATGACCCGAGATCATAATGATAATCTGAACCGGATCAACCTCCAGAATTCTCCTCATGGTTTCCAGGCCATCAATTCCCGGAAGCCATATGTCCACAAAAGTAACATCGGGTTTTATGTTTTTAAATTTTTCCACTCCCTCTTCACCAGAGGTTGAGAAAAAAACCTTGTAGCCTTCATCTTCAATTACCGAAGCCAGAGACGCTTGAATATTCTTTTCATCATCGATTATGAGTACTTTTTGCATTTTGTTTTCACTTTCCATCGAACTTTTCAAGGAGCACTTCCTTTCCCATTGAAGCAGTACCGGCTACTTCCAGCTGTATGTCAACTTGCTGGTTGTTCATAGTACATATAATGACACCGGTCTCATTCCATTCCGTGGTCAGGGAATAGCCGGCAATTTTTTCCAGTATTTCAGTCTTCAGTGCCCGAGAAATATTTCTGGCCCCGTATTCCTTTGAATAATATTTCTGGATAATAAAATCAAAAACATCTTCCTGAATAACCAGCTCTTTGCCCTGTTTTTCAATATTATGCTTCACTTCACCCAGCTGGATCTCGATGATTTTTTTGATATCTTCCGCTTCAAGATGATTGAAAACCAATATCTCATCAATTCGGTTTAAAAATTCAGGTGAAAAAAAGCGTTTCAGGGATTTTATCAGCGCACCCCGGGACACGCGGTTCCCATCCAGATCACTTTGATATCCCATCTGGGTTTTCGAAAACAAAGATGTCCCGATGTTGGAGGTCATAATGATGGTTGAGTGGGAAAAATCCACTACATTTCCCCGGGCATCGGTTAATCGCCCGGCATCAAAAACCTGCAAAAAGATATTCAATAATTGTGTATCAGCCTTTTCAAATTCATCAAGCAGTATAACGGAGAACGGATTTTGACGAATTTTATCGGTCAGCTGATTGGTATCGTAATAGCCCACATACCCCGGCGCGGCCCCGATAAACCGAGAATAGGTGAATTTTTCCATATATTCGGACATATCGATCCGGATCAGGTAGTCTTCGGAACCATAAAGGGCTTTGGCCAGGGCAATAGCCATTTCTGTTTTTCCCACACCGGTGGGCCCAACAAAAAGAAAGACCCCGTCAGGCCGGCTGTTTTTAATATCCAAATTCAACTTGGAGGTTAAAACCGAAGAGACAATCCGGTCAATGGCTCCGGTCTGTCCCACAATATTTGATTCCATATATTGCTTCAAGCCAGACAGCCTGCTTTTTAAGCTGACGGAAATATTGGTTTCCGGAAGATTCAGGATGTCGGAGAGCACTTCCAGGATATCGGCCTGGATCAGTTCCGATCTCTGCACGGCTTCCAGGCTGTTTTTCAGTTTCAGTTTGGATACCGCCCTATCCAAAATCATGATGGCCCCGTCGGGCAACTTTTTTTCCTTGATGTTTCGCTTGGCACTTTCAACAATATCCGTAATAATGTCTTCTGGGATACATATGTTCTCTCTTTCCAAGGCCGCTTTGGCCAAATTTCCCAGAATGACCTGGGTATCATCGGTGGAAAGTTCGTTAACAGTGAGCTTCTGGAAAAAACCCAGCAGGGAATTGTCCTTCTCCACCGTATTCTTATACTCATCATAGCTGGTTGTAGCGATAACTTGAATGGATTGTTCTCTTAAAAACTGTTTTAAGATATTGACCAGATCGAGGGATGTGCCACGGGTGGTACCGGGAGACATCATCAAATGAATATCTTCCAAAATCAGGATGGCGTTTTGAAACTTGAAGTCATTCAGGATTTTCAAGACCTTTTCTTCAAATTGCCCCCTGTACTTTGAACCGGTCAGTAGGGCCACAAAATTGATCTCCTTTATTTTTTTCTCTCTCAGGGCCGAGGGAACTTCTCCATCCAGTATCTTTTGAGCCAGAAATCGAATCAAGGCGGTTTTCCCCACCCCACTATCACCAATTAAAATCAGATTTGACCGGGACTGAGAGATGAGTACTTCTACCATCTGGCGGAATTCTCTTTCCCGGGAGATGATGGATTCTTTATGTTCCAGTATCATTTCGGTTATATCATAAAACGGTTCACCCCGGGAAGATTCGGTTTTTCGCTTACCTTTTTCGATCTCTTCCTTGATGGTTTTTAATTTTTCTGTCAGCTTCTTGTTTTGGGTGATGTTTAATGCCTTGACATATGAATTATGGGCCAGTTCATGATTCTCTTCTTTCAGATAAACATCCCCTAGGATTTTATAACCTGTTGAATAGTAGGGATACAAGATAATAAACTTCTGCAATAAGCGCTTGGTATCAAAGATACGGTCAAGTTTAAACAAACTTTTTATCTTGATGACATATAACAGGGGAAGGTTCAATTTATCAATTTCAAGTTCTTTAAACAGATTCAAACAAACCCCATATAGTTTTTTTCGGTAAGAATCCACAATGTTTTCAATCACATCGGCATGCACCAAATAAATGTTTTGCTGGTCAGCGATACGACCACTGATTGATTTCAAATTCTTAAAATCAAGATTGGAGATGAAAAATTCTACCAGTTTGGTGTCCAGCAATTCATTTTCGACAACAATTGATTTGTCCTGCTGAATATCCCGGTACAGCAGTTTTTCTTCGGTGATACCCTGGAGTAAAAACCAGGTTTTCTGTTCACCTATGATGAAGGGGGAAAGGGGCAATTTGATCTCTGCATTGGTAAAAAACAATTCATATCCCCCTGACTCTCCAGAACGTGCTTTTCGTTCAAATGAACCATTGATTTTCTGATCAAATATTTTAAAAAAATTTTCAATCCAGAATTTATATTCAGAATAGATATCTTTTTTTCCCTTTTTATCGGAAAAGAATTCAAGATTTTTATGGTAATCGATCAGGTTATCAATGATAAAGATAAAGGTCTGACGTTCTGTTTTGGAAAAGTCAAATATCCGGGTATTGAATTGATTCAAATGGATACCGATTTGATTCATGATCGGTATCAAGTTCTGCTGGATAATGGAATCCCCATTCGCCTGCTTGATATTTCTCTTGTGATATAAATTTTCCGATTTAAGCAGGGCATCGGTTAAAAAGATCAGGTAGGAAACCAGGTCTTGGGAATTGGACTTGTTCAGCTTGAATTTATTGAGATCCGATTTGGGGAATACCAGATTCAGGATGGATTTGATTTTGGTCAAACTCTCAAATTGTATATTCATTTCTACCATTTCAGGAAATTCGATCATAATAAAAATTGTTTGATATCATTTTATCAACAGCAGCAAACATTTCAGTAAAATTATCAGATTATTTGGATTTCATTTATGCCTTACTGACTGGAGACATTATATAGATTAAACCAATTATTGTCAATTAAACGAAAAAGTGTGAAATTGATTTTTTCCCATATATTTGATATAATTTCCAAAGAATTTCAATGGATACAATTATCGATTTTCTGAATGATAATCCCTTTATCAAATTATTCGCCATTTTCCTAATCATCGTCATCGTATTGAAAATTGTTTATGAGATTTTAAAGGTCTCCAAGGTATTGAATATCCAGGACAAATCTTTTTTGGATACCGTCTATTCAATACTGTTCAAGAAATCTTACCTGATCAAGAAGGCCAAACAGGCCCTAAAACGGGGTATGTTTGCCAGAGCCGGAAAAATGTTCGAAGAAATCGGAGATCATAAAAGGGCCTTGAAAACCTATGAGGCTGGCCAGGAATTCAACCTGATGGGCGACCTGTATCTGAAGCTCAAGAAAGAAACCCAGGCCATTGAAGTCTTCAAGAATAGCGGCAATATTGACGGAATTATTAAATTATATATTAGAAGAAAAAATATAGAAGCCGCCGGAAATCTTCTGGAAAACAACAACCGTTTTCAGGAAGCAGCGGAACTGTATTACAACTATGAACGTTATGAAAGAGCCGCCCAGATATATGAGAAAAAGGGATTTTATAAAAAAGCAGCATATGTCTATGAAAAATCCGGTAATTTAAAAAAAGCCGCCCAAAATTTTGAAAAATGGTTTTTAACCAATGCCGATACTGCAGTGGGATATCAGAATACCAGTCAACTTGAAGAAGATCTCTTCAAAGCCGTTGAACTGTATCTCAAGATCAATGAAAACGAACATGCTTATGCCCTGTTAAAAAAGCACAATAAATTCGAAAAAGCGGCAGAACTGGCATTGAAAATCGGAAAACTTGAGGAGGCTGCCCAGTTTTTTGAAAAAGCCCAGCTTCCCATCAAGGCCGCTGAGATTTATGAAAAGATCGACCAATCAAAAATCGCATATCAATTGAGAGGTGAGGATGCCTTCGCCAGAGGGGATACTCTTCAAGCCGCAGAATGGTATCTCAAGGGTCAGGATTACACCCGGGCTGCAGAATTATTTGAGTGGGACACTAATTTCGAAAAGGCAGCTTACTGTTACTTTATGAACCAGAATTATCTGTCTGCCGCTGATAATTACCTGAAAGCCAACAATGAAGAAGAAGCGGCCAAAATGTTCGAATTGGGAAGGGAATGGAAGAATGCTGCGGAAATTTCATTGAAATATAAGAAATACCAGAAAGCCGGCGAACTATTTGAAAAGGCAGATGACTTTTACAATGCCGGCATCTCATTCCTGAAAGTGGATGATGACCGAAGGGCTTTGGCCAATTTTCAAAAAGTAAAAAGCAATTCTTCCGATTATGAAACCGCAGTTACCCAGATGGCCTCACTTTTTCTAAAAAACAGAAAACCCCAGCTGGTCATTGAAAAAATCGGTAAACTCCTTCAGAATCAGTCCATAACCAAGTCAAATCTGGAATGGTACTATGCCCTGGGACAGGCTTATGAAAATATCGGCAATTTCAAGAAGGCGTTTGAAATTTTTCAGGGTATATTGACCGAAGACTATTCATTCAAAGACATTCATCAGAAACTGCAGGAAGTAGAAAAATTGATGAAAAAATACAAAGAGATGGAAATGGTTTCTGAAAATTCAGGTCAACGATACAAAATGCTGAAAAAGATTGGGGAAGGCGGTATGGGAGTGGTTTTTAAAGCCGAAGACACGGTTTTACAGAGGATTGTAGCCTTAAAAATCCTGAACTCCAGTCTCATCAAGGATAAGGTCAGCTTGGAGCGATTCTACACCGAGGCCCGATCTACAGCCTCTTTGTCCCACACCAATATTGTTACAGTTTATGATGTCGGCCAGGTAAACGGAGATCATTTTATTTCCATGGAATTCATCGAGGGGGAAAATTTCATGTCCCTGATCAGAAGAAAAAAAGAGTTTTCCATCCCCCAGATCCTATTTATTGCCATAAAAATATTGAAAGCACTCGATTACTCCCATCGCAAAGGCATCACCCACCGGGATATCAAACCCCATAATATTATGATTACCCGTCAGAAGGAAATTAAAATCATGGATTTCGGATTGGCTGTCATCCGGGGGGATTATAAAAAAGGTGAAACCGGTATCATAACCGGAACCCCCTACTATATGTCTCCAGAACAGATTCAGGGAATAAAAATTGACCACCGGACCGATATCTACTCAACCGGAGCCACCCTATTCCATCTCATCGCCGGTAAGGTCCCCTTTAAGGGTGAAAATATTTTTTATCAGCATTTGTTTGATCCGATTCCCTCCCTGAAAGAGATCCGGGATGATGTTCCCGAAAAACTGATTGAAATTATAGAAAAATGCATGGAAAAGAAGCGAGAAGACCGTTATCAAAGTGCTCAAGAAATATTAAATGAAATAAAACAAATCAAACTCTAGGAGAAGTAGGAAATGGATTTTAAACTAAGTGAAGAGCAGTTGGAACTAAAAGAACTAACCCATCAGTTCGCAGCCAACGAAATCAGACCGGTGGCTGCAGAATATGATGAGAAAAATGAATTTCCGGTTAAAGTGATGGAAAAAGCGGCAAAAATCGGATTTCTAACTTCAGGAATTCCCCTGGAGTATGGTGGGATAGGCTTCTCCACAATGGATAATGTGATCGTATGTGAAGAACTGGCCTGGGGATGCGCCGGAATGTATACCTCAATCATGGCCAACACCCTGGCCACCACTCCGATTGTTTTATTCGGAACCGATGAGCAAAAGAAGGAATTTCTGACTCCACTAACCCTGGAAACAAAATTTGCCTGTTTCGGATTGACCGAACGGGAAGCAGGCTCGGATAACGCTGCCATGAAGACCACAGCGGTAAAAGACGGTGATTTTTATATTTTAAATGGTTCTAAAACCTTCATTACCAATGCCGGAGTGTCCAGTCTGGGGGTTATTTTTGCCAGTACCGACAAGACCCGGGGAGCCCGCGGACTTTCTGCCTTTATCATTCCCATGGATCTTCCCGGGATTTCGGTTGGAAAACATGAAAATAAAATGGGCCATCGTGCTTCCAACACGGCTGAAATTTATCTTGATGAAGTCAAAGTACCGGCTAAAAATCTGCTCCGGAGGGAAGGCTTCGGCTTTATCATTGCCCTGAAAACACTTGATTATGCCAGGCCTGCGGTCGGAGCCGGCGGACTGGGTGTGGCCCGGGCTGCCTATGAAGAGGCCTTAAAATATTCCCAGGAACGGGTACAATTCGGCAAGCCCATTGCCCATTTCCAACATAATGCTTTCAAACTTGCCGATATGGCAACCGATATCGATGCGGCCCGTTTGCTGGTCTATCGCTCGGCCTGGATGCTGGACAACAATCTTAAGGCTTCCAAAGAATCGGCCATGGCCAAAATTGTGGCCACCGATGTGGCCATGAGGGTCTCAATCGATGCCGTTCAACTTTTCGGGGGATACGGATATATGAAGGAATATCCGGTTGAAAAAATGATGCGCGATGCCAAACTCCTGCAAATATATGAGGGGACCAACGAAATACAGAGGCATGTCATTTCACTGGAAATACTCGGTTCAATAAAGCTGTAATCCATAATGACCGATACATTTGATACCATCATTATCGGAAGTGGTGTCATCGGTCTGTCCGCTGCTCATCACCTCTCAAAAAGGGGCCTAAAGGTTCTGGTACTGGAAAAGAATTTTCCCGGGTCCGGATCCACTACCCGCTGTATCGGAGGCATCAGACAGCAATTTTCCACCGAAGCCTCCATTAAACTCATGCAGGAAAGTATGAAACAATTCCAGCAAATGGAGGAGGAATTCGGTTTTTCAGTGGAGTTTTATCAAGGCGGTTACCTGTTCCTGGCCTACAGCCAGGTCAACCTGGATTCATTCAAAACCGTGGCCCGGCTGCAAAAATCCCTGGGACTTGATATCCGAATCCTTTCCATCCAGGAATGTCTGGAAATCGTCCCCTGCCTGAATCCCGAAAACTTATTGGGAGGTGTTTATTCTCCCGATGACGGCCAGGCTTATCCCTTCAAGGTCATTGCCGGGTATATTCAGGAAATCCGAAAAACCCAGTCTGTCATCAGGTCTTTCGTCGAGGTCACGGAAATGATTGTTGAAGGGGAAAGGATAATGGGGGTGATATTGAAAGGCGGAGAGAAGATCTTCGGGGATACGGTCATCAATGCCGCCGGTCCCTGGGCTGGTGAAGTCAGTCAAATGGCCGGAGTTGAGCTTCCTATATTCCCGGAAAAGCACGAAGCCCTCATCACCGACAGGCAGGAACGGCTTTTTGAAACCATGATAGTGGACTACCGCCCGGACGGATGTTATTTTCAACAACTGATTAACGGACAGATTATCGGTTGCTATACCCCGATACCGAATCAACCGGGAACAGATACCGGCTCATCCAAAGAATTCCTGATTGAAATGTCAAAACGGACCATCCGATTAATACCTGAATTAAACAGGGCAAAAGTATTGAGACACTGGGGTGGTAGTTATTCAATGACACCTGATGGCAGCCCCATCGTTGATAAAACAGATATTGCCGGATACTATGTGGCTGCCGGAATGAGCGGACACGGATTCATGTTTTCACCGGCCATTGGAAAATATATTTCCGATATCATCATCGATAATCAATACCCCTTTGACTGGGATGAATTCAAGTTAAAAAGGAATTTTTCCCAGTCAGAACTAATGAAGTAATGTGAAATGAATACCCATTTAATCATTTTAATTATCGGTTCAGTCATGGTCATAGAGGGGTTGCCCTATTTTCTATTTCCGGATAAGATCAAAATCTACCTTTTACAAATTCAACAGCTGGATACCAATGTGATGCGAATACTCGGACTGATGCTTATCGTATTCGGTTTGGTATTGGTTTATTTAATGAAATCAAAAATATGCTGATAAAAATTGATGGAGACCAATTAACCCT
Source organism: Candidatus Aminicenantota bacterium (assembly GCA_030671465.1). GTDB lineage: Bacteria > Acidobacteriota > Aminicenantia > UBA2199 > UBA2199 > CAZOWT01. The sequence continues at coordinate 13,429 of DAOVIP010000007.1, forward strand.
GGATGAATTTTTCAGGGTGGCCAAAATGAAAACAAGAGTTGAACTCTCGGAAACCGCCATCACCAAAATCAAACATTCCCGGAAAATCCTGGAACAATTCATAAAGTCTGAAAAGGCCTATTATGGTATCAACACCGGTTTCGGGGCCCTGGCCACCAAAAAAATCGACAACAAAGACCTGATGAAATTACAGAAAAACCTGATTAAGAGCCATACAGCCGGTGTGGGTGACTTTCTGCCTGAGGAAATCGTTCGGGGAATCATATTGCTACGAGCCAATGTGCTGGCCAAGGGCTACAGCGGGGTTCGACTGAAACTGGTTCAACTCCTGTTAGACCTTCTCAATCATCATTTTGTTCCCTTTATTCCCGCCA
>DAOVIP010000480.1 GCA_030671465.1 Candidatus Aminicenantota bacterium
CTCTGAACTTTTTTGCATTCAGCAGTTGTTCACTGTATTTGAGTTTAAGAAAATCAATCAGTATTTTCGGTTGAGAGGGCCGGGCATCTTTCATTTTATTATGAAGGCCTTCAATGGCGGTTAAAGAGGGGAGCTCTGGCTTTTGGTCTGAGTGATCGGGGAATTTTTGGTTAAGAAAAAAGGATAACAACCGGTAGTTTTTCAACCAGTAACGCTGGGTTGCCGGCGAATTCGGAGAAATTGAATTCTCCGGTTTTTCCTGGACCAGATTAATGAGGTGACAGATCGAAAAGGCTGAAAAGATTGAGAATAACAGAATCAGTTCACAAAATAAAATATATTGGAATAATAATGGCTGTTTACATGGTTTCAAATTTATAGCCTCTTAACAGCTCTTTGTCACCCTTTCCCAAAATTTGAATTAGATTGTTTTCAAAAAAAGATAAATTGCTGAATTTTCTAAGGTATTCTTCCTTGGCCTGAAGTATGGTATCTTCAAGCAAATTGTAAAGGTTTCTGTTTTGTATCCCTTTTTCAACTACATTTTCATTGTACAGAATGATATCGTTGATAATCACCCGGGCTTTTCGATCCGGGTCGTTTTCAGAAATAGAATGAGCAGTCTCTTCATGAATATTAATGTCATCGGCTTTTTCAGAAACAAAGGTTTCTTCCTCTTCTTCGTATTCCTTGGTCTGCACCCGGGCAAAGATTTTTTGTTTGATGGGAAGGAGATCCAGGCTCATTTCACTTACTATCGATAATATTTCAATTTCTTTTTCATATATTGGTTGATTATCAGAGGCATCGGTATAAATAACCGCCTGGGGTTTCCCTTTCACAAAAAATGGTACCACGAATATTTTATCCGGATAGCTTCCCCCGAATCTATTGTAAATCAAATGATCGTCAGCTAGGGACAGCGGTTTGCCGGAATAGATTCTTTTCTTCTCAATGGCCTGCTTTAAAATGGTGTTGGCGGACAAAGAGAAAAAAATTTTTTTTATATCATTATTTTTTATTTCTCCATCTTTTTGGGTAAAACCAATGCCATTCCAACCAATCAGCTTATCATCTTTGATTAAAAACAGTGCAGCCCGGTTGCAGAAATTTTTCAGGCCTTCCATCAGGTTTGAAATTAAACCCTTCTGATCTTCGGAGTGAGAGATTTTTTTTATAAATTCATACAGGATTTCAATGTGTTTGCCGGTTCCCGAAGCTTCATTCATGTTCATTTCACTGGGCATTGAGTAATTTGTGAATTCATCCAGCTGCTTGAATTCATCCAGTTGGGTAATGAGGTTGTTTTTGAATGAATCGATTTTGTCGAGAATCTGTTTTTTTTTTTCATTTAAAATATCTTCGATTACCTTCTTCAAATTTTCATTGGACATTTTTAACCTCCCAATGATTATTTTTATAATCCTATTTTTTTATCACTTATATTATACTCCTGTTTCCAGTCTACTTGCAAGTATTTCGGGCAGTCCGAATTCCCGTGTTTTTTTTTGGGTACATTTGACATCATAGGTGAATCTCTGAAAGGTGATTTCTTTTTTCTGGGAATCAAAAATAATAAAACTCGGATTTGGGTTCTTATCTCGTGGTTGTCCGATGGATCCGGGGTTGATCAAATATTTGGTATTGGGATCCAGTTTGATTTTGGTGTTGAAAGTCAGGGGTACGGTATCGATTCGTTCATTTCTGAGTAAATACA
>DAOVIP010000157.1 GCA_030671465.1 Candidatus Aminicenantota bacterium
ATAAGGGGCTTAATCGATTTGATCCCCAAACCAATCACTTTATCAACATAGTTCCCAGATCCGGTCCAACAGGGAACATACAGGTAGTCTATATCAATCCGCACACAAAAAACGACATTATTTGGCTGGGCCTAAAAAATGAAAACCAGGAACTCAATAAATTGAGTCGAAATACCCGACGCATAATTAAAGAATATGACTTCGATAGCATTTTTAATTTCAAAGGCACATCGGTAACAGCCCTATTGGCTGAAAATGAAAACAACCTGTGGGTGGGAACAGATCAAGGCCTGTTCAAAATGGATATCGAAAACTCGACCATCAAAACATTAACTTCTCAATTTCCGCAATTGAACGATCTTAACGATGACCAAATCAATGTCCTTTACCAGGATCAAAACCAAAATATTTGGGCTGGAACCAGCCGTGGAGGATTAATATGTTTCAATTCGACTCTTCCACCAATTCGCTACTTATACAGCCCGGATGACATAAACAGCCTCAGTATAAATGAGGTACTGTCAATAATAGAAGATCAACAAGGACGTCTATGGATCGGTACCAGCAAGGGTTTGAACCAATTTGTAAAAAAAAACAAAACCTTTATACATTACACAAAAAATAACGGACTCCCTGACAATACCATAACCGGAATTCTTCCCGGAGCAAAAAACCATCTCTGGCTGAGTACGAAGAAAGGATTATCCCATTTTGATATTGATAACAAAACCATAAGAAACTTTACTCTTCAAGATGGTTTGCAATCCAATACCTTCAACACCGGTGCTCATTATAAAACCAGGTCAGGTCGACTTCTTTTTGGGGGAATTCGAGGATTGAACTGTTTTCATCCCCATGAGGTACAAACCAACCAGTATATCCCCCCGGTTATAATCACGGACTTTAAAATATTCAACAAGCCGATGCAGATCTGGCAATCCAGGATCCTGTCAAATTCATCCCAGAAGTCTTCTTCTGAATTTTCAGAGGTTAATCTCTCCTCTAAAGAAAATATTTTTACCTTTAATTTTTCAGCCTTAAACTACATATTTCCAGAAAAAAATGAGTATGCCATCAAGATGGAGGGGCTAGAGGAGAATTGGAACTACATCAAACATCTGAGACATGCAACGTATTCAGGAATTCCACCGGGAGAATATACCTTCAGGGTTCGAGCATCAAATAACGAAGGAATATGGAATGAAAAAGGTACAACTGTAAGAATTTCCATCACACCTCCGTTTTTTTCCAACACCTGGATCCGTTTATTGGGTCTGCTAATTGCTTTGCTGTTTATTGGTTTGTTTTATTTTTACCGGACTTATTCCATAAGAAAAAAAGTTGACGAGCTGAAGAGGAAAAATCTGAAGCTAAATCAGGAGATTGAAGAAAAACTACGCGCTGAGGAAGAGATAAGGGCCAGCGAAAAGAAATACCGGCACCTGGTAGAATCTTCCAATGATCCGATTTTTATTCTGCATAACCGAAAATTCGAATTGATTAATGAGAAATTCAAGCAACTTTTTAGTGTCAGTCAGGAATATGTATGTCGGCCCGAGTTCGATTATCTGGAGTTGATTGCACTCAAGAGCAAAAATTCTGTTGAACGGAAATTTCAGCAGATCATTGATGAAAAAAAGTCGGAATCACAATTCAACTTCACCACTCTCACATCAGATCAAAAAGAATTGGAGGTTGAAGCGTCGGTCACCACTATTTTATATAAAGGCGGAATCGCTGTTCAGGGCATATTGAGAGATATTACCGAACGTAAAAACATGGAAAAAATGATTCAACAGGCACAGAAACTGGAAGCGTTGGGTACTCTGGCCGGTGGTATTGCCCATGATTTCAACAACCTTCTGACTGGAATCCAGGGAAGGGTTTCGCTCATGCAAATTGGATTTGATAAAAAATCCAGTCCAAAGGATCATTTAAAGGAAATCGAACATTATGTAAAGAATGCTGCGGATCTGACCAAACAATTGCTTGGTTTTGCCAGAAAAGGAAAATTCGAGGTTAAACCAATCAACATAAATAACTTGGTTAGAGATAACGTGTTGATGTTTGGTCGAACCAAAAAGGAAATTGGTATTCGTGCTCAATATCAAGATGACATCTCTACGGTTGAAGTGGATCCGGGTCAGATGGATCAGGTCTTCATGAACCTGTTTGTAAACGCCTGGCAGGCAATGCCGGAGAGTGGAGATATCCTGATTGAAACCAGAAATGTTTATCTGGATCACAACCAGACAAAACCCCATCTTGTAGAACCGGGAAATTTTGTCAAAATATCAGTAACCGATACCGGAAAAGGTATGGATGACGAGACCAAACAAAGGATTTTTGATCCGTTTTTTACCACCAAAGAGAGAGGGCGCGGTACTGGACTGGGACTGGCAACGGTTTATGGCATTTTAAAAAATCATGGCGGATTTATCACCGTACATAGCGAACTGAATATCGGTTCTACTTTCGATATTTTTCTTCCGACTTCCAGTAAACAACCGGTGGTAGAAAAGGTGGTCAAGGAAGATCTGGTTTACGGAACCGAAACCATACTGCTGGTGGATGATGAAGAGATTGTGATTGAGGTTGTTGGACAAATAATGGAAAGTCTTGGCTACAATGTTTTTGTGGCTCGAAGTGGCCAGGAAGCCATTGAAATTTACTGGGGAAGAAAAAAGGAAATCGATCTGGTTGTTTTGGACATGGTCATGCCAAAAATGAGTGGCGGCGTTACTTTCGAAAGGATTAAGGGAATCAATCCCAATGTAAAAATTCTTCTTTCCAGTGGATATAGTGTTGATGGCCAGGCCAGCGAACTCCTCCAGCGTGGCTGTAACGGATTTATTCAAAAACCCTTTAATATAAAAGAATTATCAAAAAAAATCCGGGACGTCCTGGATGAGAAACCGTCCAGCCAGGATTCAACCTCTATCTAAGCGGTTGCACCAAAAAATAAGATTCCGGCCGATCTTAAAAATTCATCGAGCCATCATGTGACGCCGGGTAAAAATCCAGGCTCCCAGAGAGAAATAAATCACAGTCAGGATAAGGATGGCTGCCAGCTCAAAAAAAACATCACCCAGACTGGCCCCGTAATTAAGTATCTGGTTCAAGGCCGAGATGGTATGGGTGGTTGGAAGGATATCATTGACATTGATGGTCTGACCAAACAAAGAAAAAAGATGCAGGCGGGGAAGGGGAAACATCCCTCCAGAGAAAAACATCAGAATAAAGAAGGGAAAGCAGCCAATGGTCATGAGATCAAAAACGGTCCGCAAGAATGCCGCCACAATAATTCCGATGGCCATAACCGACAGGCAGGACAACAGGCCCACCACCATCATGGCCAACAGCGAACCATCGGTTTCATAACCTACTGCCAGGGCAGAGAGGAAAGCCAGGGCCAGGGCCAGTAACCCGATAATGATCTGGGTGAAACTCACAGCCAGAAGCCATTCAAAGGTAGTCATGCGGGACATGCGCAAACGGACCAGGGTTTCCTTATCCTTTTCTTTTATGAGCGAGGCCGCTGCGGTGAACATCAGCATCATCACCGCCAGCACCAGCAGACCCGGTACATACAGGTCAAACTCATTGAGGGATTTCATATTTCCCACTGGAATGGCCTGCAGGTCCAGCGGACCGGTCCACCCGGTTACCCGGCTGGCATACTGATAGGTAATGATATCACTCCAGACCGCTGCCATCAGGTAGTCCAGGTTGGACGGATCGCCATAAGTCCGCACCATGGCGGGGTCGGGTTGACTTCCCTGTTTATAATCCATAAGTATCCGGGAGAAATCCCGGGGAATTTCCACCACAAGATCCGCTGACCTGTTTTCCACCCGCTTCCGGGCATTTTTCAGGCCCTTTTCCATATGAATTTTCAAAAGGATTTTACCCTGGGGTGAACGGACCTGCTTCAACTCGGAAACCAGTTCCTCTCCGGCCCGAAACCACTTTCCGTTGTCTCCATGCAAACCACTGTCATGGTTTACCACCGTGATCCGGTAACCCTTGGTGGTCTCTCCATAATAGAAGTGCATCAGGAAAATAAAAAAAGGGGCGAAAGTCAAAATGAGGACCATAATTTTCCAGTCTCTGAAATTCTCAACCATGGTCTTCTTGATCAGGCCAATCAGTCTCATTCTCTCAGCCTCCTGCCGGTCAGGGATATAAAAACATCCTCCAGGCTCTTCTTCCGGATCTTGACATCCTCGGTTTTGATATTGCCCTTATTGAGTTTATCAATCAGAACCGGCAAGATATTCAAGATATCGATATCCACTATATGCAGGCAATCATTTTGCAGAGAGAGATGCCGGAGTCTCCGGGGCAAATGCTCAATAAACGGTGAAATTTTTTGATGCTGGCCAGGGGCAAGTTTAATCTCCAGAATATCACCCCGGCCCATGCGGCTTTTCAATTTTTCAGGTGTGTCCAGAACCAACAGCTGTCCGTTATCAATAATGGCAATCCGATCGGAAAGCTGATCAGCCTCAACCATTTCATGAGTGGTTAAAATAATGGTCTTATGCCTGGCCAATGAGCGGATATATTCCCTCACCAGTATCCGGCTCTGCGGATCAAGTCCGGCCTGGGGTTCATCCAGTATTAAAATATCCGGATCATGAACCAATCCCAGGGCCAGGTTTAACCGTCTCTTCATCCCACCGGACAGGGTTTTGGCCAGCTTGTGACGTTTATCGTAAAGACCCAGCAGATCCAAAAGCTCATGGGCTTTGTTTCGTATGGTTTTCTGGCTCACATTGTATTGCCTGCCCATGAACTCCAGTTGTTCCAGGCATGTCAGTGTTTCCCAGATAATCAGGTTCTGGGGGCACAATCCCAGTGAGGATTTGCATTGGCGGTAAAATTGATTCAGTGATTTGCCCTGGATGAACACTTCACCGGAATCACTTTTCAGCAGACCGCAGATCATATGAATGGTTGTGGTTTTACCGGCCCCGTTGGGCCCCAAAAAACCGAATACTTCTCCCTTAAATATGTCCAGAGTCAAATTCCTCACTGCTTTTACATCCCCGTAAGATTTGGAGAGATTCCTTAACCGCAGTGAAACCGGTGTCTTTTCCTCAGGCATGGGGCTCCTTCATTATCGACCTATTTTCGAAGGTAATACAAAAAAAACCCGATGTCAACCTCTTTTCACACAATTGTTGAAAATTCAGGTTTTTTCAAATCGAGTTGCTTTTTGGTTTTATTCTTTCTAAAATAACAGTATCTTCACTCCATGACCAAGGAGGAAATCATGGCAGCAAAAAAAAGTGTGACTCTGTATAGTGGACTGGCTTTACTGGTCATCGGTACCCTTGAATTACTAAATGCACTGGGTTTCATAACCATAGGCCATATCTGGATCCTGC
>DAOVIP010000431.1 GCA_030671465.1 Candidatus Aminicenantota bacterium
CCCACAAATGAAGCAATATTTGAAACCGTGTTCATGGTTGTTCTCCTCTTTTCTCCTGTTGACGGTAAAAACGTTTTTTTTGATTCACATTATAATGGATTTTTTTCTTACATTCAATGTTTTTTTAAAAGGGACAGGCCTTGACATTAAATTTTTTCCGCCATATTGACCGAGCCTGGCTGTCGGCTGCCGATAGCACCCTCACTCTTGATTTTACACTCTCCCGGGGATTGAAATATATTTGGAAAGCAATTAAGATAAAGATAGAGGTGAATATGAAAACCATTGGATTGTTGGGGGGGATGACCGCCGAATCTTCGGCCGAATATTACCGGATCATCAATCAGACTGCCCGCGAAAAGCTGGGGGGGATTCATTCGGCACGGAGCGTGATGTTTTCCGTAGACTTTGAAGAAATCGACCTGCTGATGGAATCCGGAAAATGGGATGAGATCAGGGATATTCTGATAAAGGGGGCCCGGGCAATTGAACGGGCCGGGGCTGATTTCCTGGTCATCTGCACCAATACCATGCACAAGCTGGCCCCGGAGATCCAGGTCCGCATCGGAATCCCGATTTTGAATATCATTGATGTAACCGCGGAACAGATAAAGAAAAGGATGTATCGAACCATCGGGCTGCTGGGCACCCGATTTACCATGGAAGAGGACTTCTACCGCAACCGCCTGCAGCAAAAACACGGATTAAAGGTATTGATTCCTTCCCGAGAAGATGTCCGGACTGTTCACCGCATCATCGTAGAGGAGCTGGCCATCGGTGAGATCCGGGAAACTTCAAAACAAACCTATTGGGAAATCATGGACCTGCTGGCCGATCAGGGAGCCGAAGGCATTATTCTGGGCTGCACCGAAATCCCCCTGCTGGTCAAGCAGGAGGAAGGCAATATCCCCCTGTTTGATACCACCACCATCCACGCCCGGGCAGCTGTGGATTATGCCATCGCTGATTAACGGCGGTATTGGATTGGTTCGGCTTGATTCATTTTTTAAGCGGTTGTGGTAAAATGTGAAAACAGGGGAGCTAATGAGCGGGGGAATGATCAAACAACAGCGGCATCATGAACTGGACTGGCTGCGGGCTATTGTTGTCTTGAATCTAATTCCATTTCATGCGGCCTGGCTGATACTGTTTGTACCCGGATTTTCCCGGATCGGTCAATCCTTCATCGGCACGGTAGCGGGCCATTATGTCCGTTTTATCAGTCCTTTGCACATGTTTCTGCTTTTTTTTGTCAGCGGAGCCAGTGTCCATATTGCATTGGGGTACCGCAGTGTCGGAACCTATATTATCGAACGGATCAAACGTTTACTGATTCCTTTGATTTTCTTCATGCTGGTGCTGTTCCCGGTTCTGGCCTTTTACTGGCCTCCGGTTACTGAAAAACCAAGTTTGTCCGCTTATCTGGCCTTCTGGCCTGAGATTCTGAAAACCACATTTTACAGCAGCTATTCCGGAGGTCCCCAGTGGGCTCACTTGTGGTTTGTGGCCTACCTGCTGATTTTTTCACTGACGATGCTTCCCATTTTTCTGCGCTGGCGAAAATCTCAGGAATCGGGTGCCATCCCCAGACTGGCAGCCTTCTCTGAAAAGCGGGGAGCTATTTTTGTTCTCTCCATACCACTGATATTGATATTTGCCCTGCTTTCTCCGATCTGGCCGTTTTTCCGGAACAACCTTTTATCGGACTGGGGATATTTTACCTATAATCTGATGGCATTTGTTTTCGGATTTATGTTTATGAAGGACAGCCGGTTCTGGACAGCGGTTGACAGGGTTTTTAAGGTTTCATTATTGCTTGCAGTCATGGCTGCAATGGCCAGGTTAGGTGTCTCTCTGTGGTTTCCCCATTTTACCGTTCCCGATTACAGTCCGGGTTATTTGCTATACTCGATTCTGAGTGGGCTGAACACCTGGTTCTGGGTAGTAGGCATACTGGGCCTGGCCCGGAAAACACTGGGCTTCGGCAATACGTTCTTGAAATACTTCAACCGCATATCCTATTCCTTTTATATTTTCCATCTTGTGGTCATGGTCGGGATCGGCTATTATGTGACCCGCTGGCATTTGGGTTTTCTGCTGGAATTTTTCATATTAAGTATTCTTTCACTGGCTGTAACCATATTCTGCTGCGAAATTGTCAAAAGA
>DAOVIP010000330.1 GCA_030671465.1 Candidatus Aminicenantota bacterium
AGATCAAGGCTATGCTGAAAGGCTGATTTCAGATTCGCTGATATACCGTTGGCCATCAGTTTTTCGATGTTCCGCTTCAATTGCTTGCGGTTGGCATCCACAGCCAATCTCATGCCGAAACCGTATTCGGCATTGTCCTCAAACAGGGAATTGGCCCACACCGGTCCCTTACCCCGCTTGGAAGTGGTGTAGGGAATGGTGGGGAAGGTGCCTCCGTAAATGGAGGTACAGCCTGTGGCATTGGCAATGATCATCCGCTCTCCGAACAACTGGGTAGCCAGTTTCACGTATGGGGTTTCACCGCAGCCGGCACAGGCTCCGGAGAATTCAAACAGGGGGGTTCTGAACTGGGTGCCCTTGTAGGTGGTTAGGGGGGCGCCATCAATGATATTATCCGGAAGTGATTCAAAAAACAGCTCGTTGTTCCGCTCTCCGGCTTTCCGTTCTTCCTGAATTGGTTTGAACTTCAGGGCTTTATCCTTGGAAATACAGACATTCACACAATTGCCACAGCCGGTGCAGTCCTCGATGTAGACCTGAATTTTAAACTTGAGGTCTCGGTCATTCTTTGTTCTTGATTTCAGGGTCTTGAAGGTCTGAGGGGCATCTTTCAGCTTATCGGGTTCAATCTGTTTGGCACGGATGGCTGCGTGGGGGCAGACCAGGGAACAGACATTGCACTGGATGCAGTTTTCCGAAATCCAGTGGGGAACCAGAGGGGCGATACCCCTTTTTTCCAGTTTGGAGGTTCCAGTAGGAACACATCCGTCCAGGGGCATATCCGAAACGGGAATATCATCCCCTTTCAATTGCATCATTTTGGTGATCACGTTTTTCTCAAACCGGGAGGCATTTTCTGGGATCAGAGGCGCACGCTCATAGGATCTTTCGATCTTATCCACACTATCCGGAAATTCTACCAGTTCAAGTCCAGCATTGGACTTGTCCACGGCGGCCCAGTTCATTCTAACAATTTCATCACCTTTCTTTTCAAAGGATTTTTTAATGGATGCCTTTATCAGTTTGATGGCCTCTTTCTCCTCGAGGATTCCCGAGATTTTAAAAAATGCAGCCTGCATTACCGTTGAGATCCGGTTGCCCAGGCCAACTTCGTTGGCAATTTTAAGGGCATCGATGTTGAAGAATTTCAGTTTTTTATTGATAATTGTCTCCTGCATGTCCCGTGTGAGATGGTTGAATACTTCGGTATTGGGCCATTCGGAATTGAGCAGAAAAGTGCCTCCCCGGGTAATACCCTGAAGCAGATTGTAACTGCCGATGTAGGCGGGATTGTGAACCGCAATAAAGTCCGAATTCCTGACCAGGTAGCATGATTGAATTTCGCTTTTGCCAAATCGCAAATGGGAAACCGTGGTACCTCCTGATTTTTTGGAATCATAGGAAAAATAACCTTGGGCATACATATCCGTATTATCACCAATAATCTTAATAGAATTCTTGTTGGCCCCTACAGTTCCATCTGAACCAAGGCCCCAGAAAATACAGCGTTTGGCATCCTCGGGTTCGGCATCGATTTCTTCGTTGATGGGAATGGACAGGTTGGACACATCATCATGGATACCGACCGTAAAATTATGGAAGGCCGGTCCGTCCAGATGATCGTATACCGCTTTGACCATGGAGGGGGTGAAATCCTTTGAGCCCAGGCCGTAGCGGCCTCCGATGATCTGGATATCTTTCCCGAACAGGGCGGTTTTGACATCCTGGTACAAAGGTTCACCAATGGCGCCCGGTTCTTTGGTCCGGTCCAGTACGGCTATTTTTTTAACCGACTGGGGAATGGAGCGGATAAAGGCCTCGACCACAAAGGGGCGGAAAAGCCTGACTTTGATGGCCCCGACTTTTTCCCCGCGTTTTCTCAGGTGGTTGATGGTCTCTTCGATAACATCCACGCCGGAACCCATGGCGATAATGATTTTGTCGGCATCCGGGTCTCCCACATAGTCAAACAGGTTGTACCTACGGCCGACTTTCCTGTACAGCAGATCCATGTATTTTTCAACCAGCGCCGGAACCCGGTCATAATATTTGTTAACGGTTTCCCGGCCCTGAAAATAAACTTCAGGGTTTTCCTGGCCGACTTTTAAAAAAGGTTTGTCCGGGTTCAAAGCCAGTTTTCTGAAATCCTCCACATATTTCATGTCCAGCATGGAGGCTATGGTTTCATAATCTATCATTTCGACTTTTTTGATCTCATGGGACAACCTGAATCCCTCGAAAAAATTCAAAAAGGGAATCCGGGCTTCCAGGGTGGTCAGATGGGAAACCACGGCCAGGTCCATGATTTCTTGGACCGAAGCGGCGGCTACCAGGCCCCAGCCGGTATTGCGGACCGACATGACATCGGAATGATCTCCGAAAATAGAAAGGGATTGGCAGGCCAGAGAGCGGGCTGATACGTGGAAAACCGTGGGCAGCATTTCTCCGGCGATCTTATGCATGTTGGGGATCATCAGTAATAATCCTTGGGAAGCGGTGAAAGTGGTGGCCATGGAACCGGCTGAAAGCACTCCGTGTATGGCTCCGGCAGCACCGGCTTCGGATTGCATCTCAATCACCTCAACTTCCTGACCGAATATATTTTTGCGTCCGTAGGCAGACCAGGTATCTGCCAGTTCTCCCATTACAGAGGAGGGTGTAATCGGGTAAATAGCGGCAACTTCACTGAATGCATAGGCCACATGGGTGGCAGCGGTATTTCCGTCAATGGTTGATTTCTTGGTTTTCATGTTATCTCCTTTTTTGTAATTCTGAATTTGATTTTCCGGGAAATCGTTCCAGGTTTTAATAATTAAAAAAATATTAACACATTAACTGCCTGTGTGTCAAGAAGAATTTTATTCGAATCCGGAATGATTTCAAAGTTCAGCATGTTGAAGCCAGTGAAATATTCTGGTATTATAGGTTAAGGTCAGTTTCATTTCGACAACCTCTGGAGTGGATTATGAAAATTCAAAAGAAAAAGGCTTTAAATGCGGGAGCTGTGGAAGG
>DAOVIP010000437.1 GCA_030671465.1 Candidatus Aminicenantota bacterium
GTCAGCGTTTACAGCAGCGGATAAGGGAGGCCATGGGGTTTTATGTCGAAATCCTCTCCAGGCCTTTTGATTTCTCAAATCCTGAAACTCTGGAACTGGATGCCGATAAGCGGGCCTATTGTCAGGACCGGGTGGAGCTGAAGGAATACTGGCGGAAAATATTAAAATACTATTGCCTGATTAATTATGTCAATCTGGTTCGGGCCAAAGAGCAGAAGGACTTTTCGCCCGAACTGGAGTCAAAAGCCCGTAAATCGGTTGAGAAAAGTTTTAAATTCCAGTTTGCCAGAATGCTCCAGGCCAGTCAAAATGATGCCTCCCAGCTTTATTTTAATGCCCTGGTTCAGGTGTTTGACCCCCATTCCACTTACCTGCCTCCCAAGGAGAAGGAAGATTTTGATATCGAGATGACCGGTCAATTCGAGGGAATCGGGGCCCTGCTCAGAGAGGAGGGGGGACTGGTCAAAGTAGCCCGCATCATTCCGGGCGGCCCGTCCTGGCGTCAGAAGGAGCTGCAGCCCGGTGATTCGATATTGAAGGTGGCCCAGGGTGAGGAAGAACCGGTGGATATCGTGGGCATGCGGGTGGTGGATTCAGTGAAATTGATCCGGGGCAAAAAGGGAACCCTGGTCAGGCTGACCGTTAAAAAACCGGACGGACAGATCGGAATTATCCCCATTATCCGGGATGTGGTCATTATCGAGGAATCTTTTGCCAAATCCGCTTATCTGTATAATTCAAAAATAAAAAAAACCATCGGTTACATCTATTTGCCCCGGTTTTATCGGGATTTTTCCAACAGCCAGGGCCGGAATGCCACTGATGATATCAAGAAGATTCTGGCTGATTTCACCCGGAAACAGATGGACGGAATTGTCCTGGACCTTAGAAACAACAGCGGCGGGTCTTTGATTGATGCCGTCCGCATCTCCGGGCTGTTCATCTCCAAGGGACCGATTGTTCAGGTCAAAAACCGGCAGCAGGGCATTCGGGTTCTGAGGGATACCGACCGGAAGATCCAGTTTAACGGCCCGCTGGTGGTCATGCTCAATGTCCTGAGTGCTTCGGCTTCAGAAATATTAGCGGCGGCGCTCCAGGATTATGGAAGAGCGGTTATCCTGGGCGGTAACCAATCGTATGGTAAGGGGACCGTTCAAATCATGATTGATCTGGACCGTTACCTGTCCACTACCACAGATGGTCGGGATGTGAAAGCGGTGGATAAACTAGGGGCATTGAAATTAACCGTCCAGAAATTTTACCGCATTAACGGCTCCTCCAACCAGTACCAGGGGATTATTCCGGACATTATTCTCCCGGACCGCTTTGATTACCTGGAGATTGGTGAAAAATACCTGGATAATTCACTGCCCTGGGATACTATCACTGCCGTCTCCTTTTCAAAATGGGATGCCTACCGGCTTGATCTGGAAACCCTATCCGCTGAGAGCCAACAGAGAATAGAAAATCACCCCTATTTTAATGGCGTGAAATTATATGTTGAAAATCTCAGTACTGCCCGGGAAAACACCCGGAAAAGCTTACACTTTGAAACCTTTTACCAGGAACAGCAGCAAGTGCTGCAGCAGCAAAAGAAGATCGATCAGCTTCAGAAAGAATTCCCCCATATAACCGTCTCCTCATTGGGGACGGCCCTCAATTCGATTTCAGATGTTGTGAATGAGCGGTCAGGAGAGCAGCAGAAAATTGCCGCGGATATCCGGCAGGAATGGTTTAAGCAGTTGAAAAAAGACAGCTATCTTGAAGAAGCCATGATGATTATCCGGGACATCATCCGGGATATAAAATAACCCCAATCAATCATACCGCTTATTACCAGGACTCCCGCTTTAACGGCTCTTTTGCAAATGGGTGATCAGCACAAAGAGGAAGAATGGGGCTCCCATCAATGATGTGATGATGCCCACCGGAATTTCAACCGGTGGAATCAGGGTTCTGGCAATGAAGTCGGTGATGGAAAGAAATATTCCTCCGGAAATAATGGTGAAAATCAGAACTGATTTGAAATCCCTCCTGAATATGAGCCGGGCAATATGGGGAACAATCAGGCCGATAAATCCGATGGGGCCGACAAAGGACACCAGGATGCCGATGACAAATGATACGGTTATAAAAATGATA
>DAOVIP010000234.1 GCA_030671465.1 Candidatus Aminicenantota bacterium
AGAAAGGGCTTTTCATTCATTGAGGTCATCACCCCCTGCGTGACCCTGTACGCCCGGAGAAACCGGCTGGGAGACGGTCTGAATCTGATGAAATATTACTATGATAAATCCGAGATCAAACACAATGCGGACACCAAAAATCTGAATATTACTTATCAGGGAGAACTGATAGTGGGAAAGTTTGTGGAAAAGGAAAAACCCACTTTTCTGGATGCCATGAATGCCCATCTGGGAAAGGTTCTGGGCGATGATTACCAACTCTACGGGAGGTTGTGCAATGACTGATATCCGATTTTCCGGTTTGGGCGGACAGGGAGTGATCCGCTGCGGTTTGATTACAGGAAAAGCCCTATCGCTGTTCGACAACAAACACGCCACCATGACCCAGAGCTTCGGACCCGAGGCGCGAGGCAGTGCCTGTAGCTCCCAGCTGGTGGTATCAGAAGACCGGGTCCTGTATCCCTACCTGATTTCCCCCCAGATCCTGGTGGCCATATCCCAGGAAGCCTATGAAAAGTATTACCCGGACCTGGCCAAAAACGGGATTCTGATTGTCGATAAGGATCTGGTCAAGTTAAAAAACCAGCATCCGGATATCAAAATCTATTCAATCCCCTCCACCCGGTTTGCCGAGCAGCTCGGTAACCGGATCATTGCCAACCTGGTGATACTGGGATTCTTCACCGCCATGACCAAAGTCGTGTCGGCCGAGGCCATGAAAAAGGCCCTGCCCGGACTGGTACCGGAACGGTTTCTGGATCTCAACATCAAAGCCTTCAACAAGGGCCATGAATACGGAGAAGAGATACTAAAGGAAGAAAAGAAAGGGAAAAAATGAAAAAAACCGGAGTCTTTGTTTGCCACTGTGGAATCAATATTGCCGGAACAGTGGATGTTAAAAAAGTTGCCGAGGAATTATCCAAATATCCGGGAGTCGAACACTCCGAAGACTATATCTATATGTGCTCGGACCCAGGTCAGAATAAAATAATCGATGCGGTAAAGGAAAAACAGCTGGACCGGGTAGTCATTTCCTGCTGTTCCCCCACCCTACATGAAACCACCTTTAGAAACGCCTGTAAGTTTGCCGGTATCAACCCCTTCCTGTGCGAAATCAGCAATATCCGGGAACAGTGCAGCTGGGTCCATTCCGATACCGAGAAAGCCACTGAAAAGGCCATCAAGATCACCAAAAGCACGGTCGAGCGGATTCTGAGAAACGAGCCTCTTGAACCGGTCAGTATTCCGGTTACCAAGCGGGCACTGGTCATCGGGGGGGGCATTGCCGGGATTCAGTCTGCCCTGGATCTGGCCAACAGCGACTTTGAAGTGATTCTGGTGGAAAGATCTCCCTCCATCGGAGGTCGTATGATTCAGTTGTCGGAAACATTCCCCACCCTGGATTGTTCCCAGTGTATCCTGACACCCAAAATGGTGGAAGTCTCCAAACATAAGAACATAAAACTCCTGACTTACAGCGAAGTTCATGAGGTAAGCGGTTATGTGGGCAATTTCAAAGTCAAAATCCTAAAAAAGCCCACCTATGTGGATCCTGAAAAATGCACCCTGTGTGATGAATGTATCAAGGTTTGTCCGATTGTGGTTCCCAATGAGTTTGATCTGGGATTAACCGGGAGACGGGCTATTTACATTCCCTTTCCCCAGGCCATCCCAGCCTCATTTACCCTGGATATTCAGAACTGCCCGGGTTTGGTGCCAATTGCCTGCGGAAAATGCGCCGATGTTTGCGAACCCAATGCCATCAATTACGATATGCAGCCGGAGATCATCGAAGCGGAAGTGGGAACCATCATCACCGCCACCGGATACGACCTGTATGACAAAGAACAGATGGCCGAATACGGCTATGGGAAATACCCGGATGTCGTGGATGGACTTCAATTCGAACGCCTGCTGTCGGCTTCCGGTCCCACCCTTGGTAAAATCCTCAGACCCTCAGACCATGAAGTTCCCAAGGAGGTGGTTTTCATTCAGTGTGTGGGATCCCGGGATCCAGAACTGCACTGCGCCTATTGTTCCAAGGTATGCTGTATGTATACCGCCAAACATGCCATGCTCTATAAACACAATGTTCCAGACGGACAGGCCTATGTCTTTTATATCGATATCCGCGCGGGGGGAAAGGATTACGAGGAATTTGTTCAGCGGGCCATCGAGGAGGATAATGTACTCTATCTTCGGGGAAAAGTCTCAAAAATATTTGAAGAAAACAACAAAATAAAGGTCTGGGGAGTCGATACCCTGAGCGACAAGCAGATTGAAATCGATGCCGACATGGTGGTTCTGGCCATGGCCATCAAACCCTCAAAAGGCATCGAAGAACTGGCCAAAAAATTGAAGGTGGCGGTAAACCAGGATGGCTTTCTCTCGGAGGCCCACCCGAAATTGAGGCCGCTCGAGAGTGTGACCTCGGGAATGTTTTTTGCCGGTGCTGCCCAAGCACCCAAGGATATTCCCGAAGCGGTTGCCCAGGCCAGCGGTGCTTCAGCCAAGGCCATCACCATCTTATCCCAGGAGAGGCTCTACCATTCACCCACCGTTGCCACCATAAACATAAGCCTCTGTTCCGGCTGCGGAATGTGTGTGGATGTATGTCCCTACGATGCCCTGTCATTGGAAGACTTTAAAGCGCAGGTAAACGAAGTGCTCTGTGAAGGATGTGGAACCTGTGTGGCCACCTGTTTGCGAGCCGCTATCGAGACCAAAAATCTGACTCCTTTGCAAATTCACGAAATGATAAAAGCATCCATCGGAGGCTGAATATGGCAGAAGAATTCGAACCTAAAATTGTCGCCTTTCTGTGCAAATGGTGTTCATCAGCCGGCAGTGATCTGGCCGGTGTATCCCGCATGAAATACCCGCCCAATGTGGTACCCATTACCGTGATGTGTTCAGGGAGTGTTTCTCCCCTCTATATTTTTTCAGCTTTCAACCAGGGAGCCGATGGGGTATTGATTTCAGGATGTCACCCGGGAGACTGTCACTATATCAAGGGCAATTACTATGCTCGCCGGAAAATCGCCCTGGTCAGAAAACTGCTATCCTATATGGGCCTGGAATCCAAACGGTTTCAAATGTCATGGGTTTCAGCTGCCGAGGGCAAAAAATATACCCAGGTCATCGAGGATTTTGTGGAACAACTCAAAACTCTGGGCCCGCAAAACAAGTTGAGGAGAAATTGAATATGGTAAACCTCGAAGATCTCAAAATGGAAGCCAAACGACTCCTGAATGATGGAACCGTAAAAACCATTATCGGTTATGGCCGGAATCCCACTGGCACGATGTCTGTTCCCGTATTCATCACCAAAGCCGAAGAGGTTGACCGATTGGTATGGGATCCCACCTGTGTTTACAATCTGGCCAGGTTCCTGGTTGATGAAAAGAGGAAAAACCAGAACACCTCTGGCCCGGACAAGAAAAAGACTGGTATCATCCTGAAAGGATGTGACAGCCGGGCCCTGGTGGTATTGCTTCAGGAGGAATATTTGAAACGGGAGGACATATATGTACTGGGAGTCTCCTGTGAGAACAGCGGGGTCATCGACCAGAAAAAACTGTTAAAAAAAGTATCCGGAAAAAAGATCAAGAGCATCGCTTTTGGAACTGACGGAAAAATCATTGTGGATACTGACAGAGGAAAAGTAAAAATCCCGGAACAAGACGTACTGGCTGGCAGATGCCGGGAATGCCAGGCCAATTTCCCGGTTATCAAAGATATCTCTTTTGGCGAGGAAATCAAAAAAAATATCCAGGCCCCCTTTGCCTCTCTGGATAAAATGGAATCCCTGTCCGAGGCAGAAAAATGGACTTTCTGGAAAACTCAATTTGACAAATGTATCCGCTGTTATGCCTGCCGATCGGTCTGCCCCATGTGTTACTGCGAGGAATGTGTGGTGGATACCATTCATTTTGCCGTTAATGCCGACACCCCGGCCCAAGAAAAAGCCCAGAAGATCAAGTGGATTGAAAAATCACCCGTTACCTCGGAAAATTTTGTC
>DAOVIP010000433.1 GCA_030671465.1 Candidatus Aminicenantota bacterium
ACTGAAATATCCGGTATTTGACTAAAATACATGGTCTTATCATTTAAAAATAAAAGTAGCTTGTCCTCTTTATACAAAAAGCTTTTTATAAAGTTTTTAATACTTTTTTTTAAATCATTATTAAAATGCGAAACCCGGAAGGCCAGGACAAAATATCTTGGTTTTCTTTTTACGACTCTATCAGCTGTCAGGTCATATTTTTGATGCTTGATTATTTTTTTTAAAGGAAAAAATCCATGTATCTCCTGTTCTTTTCCACTCTCATAGAGTTTAAAATCAGATCTTTTAAGATTGGCAACAGGTTTCCCCTTGTACACTACCCTTACCGGCACTTCAACATTCACTACTCTCACCTCTTCCCTGATCATATCTTGATCTTCCTGGGCTGTGGCCAGAAGTGGAAAGAGAATAATAGATAATATAAAAAAATGTAAAGAAATAATTTTCATTGCTTTATCCATATTATATTTTCCTTTTATCTTCATTCTTCTGATTTGATATTAAAATATCGATTATTTTTTGTATAATATTTTCAGATTGTGATTTGGAAAAACTACAGGATCCGGCACCGTGATGTCCCCCGCCCCCGAATCGGGAACAGAGCGCTCCGATATTCACTTGACAGGTTTTGTTAAAAATACTGTGTCCGATACTGACAATCACCGTATCCCGGTTTGTCGCATCAAACCGGATTTTCAGGTTAACCGACGTATCGGGATAGATTGAAAAAACCAGAAACCGGTTGCCTCCGGGATAGGTCTCAAATGATCTGAAATCGGTTATACTCACCTGTTTGATGATCCGGGTGTTCTCCTGTAGCACTTTTAAATATTTTCGGTTTTCAACGATTACGGATTTGGCGCGTTTCTTTACCTCCGGGTCTTTGAGAATTTGATTGATATCCTTAGATCTGAGCAGATTGACCAGCCGGTCCCAATAGGGACGGTCACTGACTCTAAAACTGTGAATGGTGCTGGATAGCATGATGTAAGGGTAATTTTCCGGATTAAGAACTTCATTCAGGCTTAAATCCGCCGAATCGATTTTATCCGCAGCCTGAACCAGAGGGCTGAAATCCCTGATGAATTCTTTATGATAATATTCAAAGATAATTCGGGCTGCCGAGGGGGAAGCTTGGAAACAGCCCTGAAAAGGCCGGTCTATGCGGTTGGAGAGATGGTGGTCGAACCATAGGGAGCACCTTTCATCAAAGGCCATATTGGCAATGATGTCTCCCGGTTGAATATCGATCAGGCCCCGGTGTATCTGATTGGGTTCCACCCATTCCACCGGCTCCCTGATATCCAGAGCCTCGATCAGAAGTACAGCACAAACAATACCGTCAAAATCAGGACGGGTAACAATTCTCACACCAAATACTCTTCAGATTGCTGGTTAAAAAATATTATGGTGATTCGGGTTCTTTCGGGGCTTTATAATCATCAAAATTCTCAATGATTTCTAAATTGAACCGTCTTTTTTGTTTCATGCCGGCAGCTGCCAGAATGATTCTGATGGCCCTTGCCGTTCTGCCCTGCTTACCAATGACCTTGCCGAGATCGGATTGGTGTACCCTCAATTCCAGAATACTGGTTTGTTCACCGTCGATCTGGGTGACCTTGACATCATCGGGCATGTCAACCAATGCCTTACATACTGTTTCTACGAGTTCTTTCACTTTAGTCTCCTTATTGATCGGATTTTGCTTTCATTGTGTAGAATTTACCGCTGGAATCACCAAACACCGTAGGAAAATCCATTCTAACCATATAATTATTGTGCAATAAATCTTTCAGGTTGTCAATCTAAATCATAGAAAATCAATTTTATTCCGGAAATTTGTAAACAGGGTCTCTTTCTGCTATACTCAGATCATGAAAATATTAAAGCGTAACCAATCAATGTTGTTGTGTATTATTGTGTTTGTCGTGGTGTTGTTTGTCCAGAATCCCTTTCTGAAAGCTAGCAACCAGGAGAGCCAGAAGGAAGCGGTTGTTCAGGACCAACCCGTGGCCGAGAATCCTTTTTTCAAGCCATATGATATCCCATTTGGCTTACCGCCGTTTGATCAGATTCGGAATGAGCATTTTTTCCCGGCCTTTGAAAAAGGAATGCAGGATGAAGTGGCTGAATTTGAAGCCATTTTCAACAATC
>DAOVIP010000126.1 GCA_030671465.1 Candidatus Aminicenantota bacterium
GTTGCCCTAACCGGGATTCAGGACAAGTCAAAGTTCGATTTTCTTTCTTTCCTGCCTTCGGCACTGGTATATGAAATCGGACACCCGGGAGATGTCCTTATCATTGATCCCCGGGGAGGACTTCCGGTTTTGATGGCCCGCCATTACCAGGCCAATCACATTCAAAAAGTCGAATCCAATAGCCTGCTGGTGGAACTGATGCAAATCCATTACGGTGATTACTCGGGCCACATCTATGCCCAAAATACCAAAAAAGGGCTGGGTAGAACCTGGCTGAAATCCCATTCCTGCAAATATGATATCATTGATATCTCCCTGATGAACAGTATTCCATCCGGTGTTACCGGTCTGTCTGAAGACTACCGCTTCACCGTGGAAGCATTTCGGGAATACTGGTCGCATCTTAAAAGGGACGGATTCCTGAGTATGAACCTGTATATCCTCCCCCCCCCCAGGCATGCACTCCGCCTGCTGGCCACTCTGGTTGAAGCCCTTAGAGATTCGGGCATCAACCGGCCTGATCATTACCTGATGGCCATCCGCAGCTGGGGATGCATTTCTCTGCTGGTCAAGCGAAGCCCCCTAGAATCCGGCGACATTGCCCGGGCAAAGGATTTTACCGGCCGACGAATGTTTGATATGATCGCCTATCCGGGAATCACCTCATCTGACAGCAATGTCTTTATTAAATCAGCAGAAAATATTTATTTTAATGCCTTCAGCCAAATCATGGATTCATCCAAAAGAAACAACTTCATTGAAACTTATATTTTCGATATTTCACCGGTATATGATGATCAACCTTTTTTTCACTATTTTCTGAAATTCAAAAACATCAAGGATGTTTACCGGGTGACCGGGCAAAAATGGGACTTTTTCATTCGCGAGGGATACCTGCTCCCTATTATTCTCATCCAGGTCGTTTTACTCAGCTTGATTCTAATAGCCCTTCCAGCCCTAATCAGAACCAGAAAAGCACTTAAATCCGGGCCGCAGAAAAATAAAATGCCCATACTGATATATTTTTCCCTGCTGGGAATGGGATTCATGTTCGTTGAAATTGTGCTGATTCAAAAACTGATACTCCTGCTAACCGATCCCCTGATGGCCATTTCCGCCGGCCTGGCCTCGGTGCTGATCGGGGCCGGCATAGGAGGTTTTTTGAGTTCTAAATTTAAATACCTGCAGAAGCCCTATTCCATTCTGGTCCTACCCCCGCTCATTATCCTTTATGTGTTTCTATTGCCGATCATCTCTAAAACCTTTGTACACTGGCCCCTGGCCCTTAAATTTCCGCTGATCGCATTGATCATCCTGCCCATCGGGATTTTCATGGGAATTCCATTCCCGTCAGGAATGAAAATCCTCGGAGAGACTCAACAAAACCTGATACCCTGGGCCTGGGCGGTAAACGGCTGCCTGGCCGTGGCCGCACCCATTTTAACCATGTTGATCAGCCTGAGCTACGGATTCAACTCCATACTCTGGATCAGTGCGGTTATCTATCTTCTGGCTTTTGTTTCCATTTTTGTCTATCAAAAACGAATGAAAATCCCTGCAGGCTAATAGATTCGGATTCAGCTAAGGGATTTCAGGTTATGATTGACCAGCTCCAGCTGGGATTTGATTTTCATGATTCGCTTCTGCTCATTCTCTACCACCCGGGCAGGGGCCTTCTGGATAAAATTGGAATTGGACAGTTTCCGTTTGATGTTTTCCAGACTATCCTCCAGCTGGGCTTTCTGCTTTTCCAGCTTGGCCTTTTCTTTGGCCGGATCCAGTATGCCGACCAGATAGATTTCCATATCCCCTTCCACCTGAAGGGCTGAGAGAACCGGGCGCTCCACCTCTGATCCCACCTTCAATGATTTCAGGGCCGCCAGGTTCTGGATCAAATTCTGCATCTCCCTGATACCATCAGCTTGCGGTTTCCTGGCCTTGACAATCGCTTCGATCTTTTTCGAGGGGGAAACCTGGTAACGGACTCTCAAATTGCGAATGGAGCGAATCACCTGCTGTACCTGCCTAAATTCCCCATCTATTTTTTCATTTTGAAAATGTTTATGGGATACTGGCCAGGATGATGAGATCAACAAATCTTCCCTGACCAGTTCTTCTTCCAGGCCACGCACCGGGGCCAGTTCATTCAACATCTCCCACAAGGCTTCGGTAATGAATGGCACAAAGGGATGCAACAGCCTTAGTACCTGGTCAATGGCAAAAGCCAGAACCGTCCGGGCAACCCGGGCACTCTCCGGGCTCCAGAGGCGGGATTTAATGAACTCGAGGTACCAGTCACACAGTTCGGCCCAGAAGAATTCACGGGCTATGCCGATGGCAGCCGAAGGATTGTACTGCTGAAGCTGGCGGGTTACCGCTTCAATAGCCCTGGACAGTCTGGACAGTATCCAACGGTCCTCGGGCTCGAGATCCCCGGATTTTATTTTATGGTACTCATACTGATCCAGGTTCATCAGGGCAAAACGGGTTGCGTTCCACAGCTTGGTGCAGAAAGCACGACCGGCATTAATTCGGTCACTGGTAATCCTGGACTTGGGTAATTCCTTTATGGTGCCCAACACATCGAATTCCTTTTGAGTCTCAGGACAGATATAGGTGAATATGGTCCGGCCATGACTGGCTGTGGCCAGATCCACCCGGTTTCCGGTAAAAGGTGAAATGGCCTGAACCGGGAGCCGAATATCCTGGGTTCCGGTCTGCATATCGCAAAGCACATAACGCATGGCATCAGCACCGTATTCTTCGACGATATCATTGGGATCAATGCCATTGCCTTTGCTCTTGCTCATCCTTTCTCCCTTGCCATCCTGAATGGTGGCATGAATAAAACAATCGGTAAAGGGAACATCCCCTATGAGATAAAGCCCCATGATCAGCATCCGGGCCACCCAGAGCGTGATGATACCCCGGTCAGTAACCAGACAGGAACCGGGATAATAATAATCCAGGTAATCCGGTTTTCCCTCACACTGTCCCAGGGGCCTTTTCCCCGGCCCCACTTGTGCATTTTCCGGGTCGGGCCATCCCAGAGTACTGAATGGCCACAGGGCGCTTGAAAACCAGGTATCCAGCACATCAGGATCCCGGGTCAAACCTTCGGCCTCGAGAAGCGATCCCAGCTCGGCCTCAGCTTCCCGGCTTCGTATACATACCAGCATATTGAACGGACCGGTTCCCGCTATCTGTCCGGGAGATTTTAAGATTTCTTCCTCATCGATAATCCAGCTCCAGAGCCGGTCCTCGGTTTCCTGAAACATCAAGCTATTCAATTTATCCAGCTGGTCTCGGTCAATACTTCCCTGCCATATCGGGATTTGATGCCCCCACCACAACTGACGGCTGATACACCAGTCTCTCTTCTCAGCCAGCCAGTTTCTATAAGTGCTGGAATATCGCTCCGGATCGGGGTGAAAGGTCAGATGTCGACCACCGGGAGACTCCCATTCCGGGTTCACCGCATCAATGGCCGCCTGGGCCAGGCCTGGGGCAGTGAATTCATTGCCGGTTCCGATCCCGAACCGAAGGCCCCCGTCAATATCACCCATTTTGATGAACCACTGCTTGGACAAATACAATTCAATGGGGGTTTTGGAACGGTCCGAATGTCCGATTTCAATTTCCCGGTCCTCAATACCCTCCAGTAAATTCCGGTTTTTCAAATCCTTTAAAACCCGCTCCCGGACCAGAAACCGATCCAGTCCTTTATAGGGTCCGGCATTTTCATTATAGGTGCCATCCGGATTAAGCAGGTTGATAATGTCGATCTCTTGACAGTGCCTGAGCCACACCTCATAATCATTGGTATCATGGGCAGGGGTGATTTTCACACACCCGGATCCCAGTTCAGGTTTGGCCCATTCATCCAGTATCAGGGGGATTTTGCGTTCCAAAAGAGGCAAAATAACCATCCGCTGTTGTCTGGCCATTTCCACCAGTTTCAACAATCGGGGCAGGTGGGTCTTAAAACGGTTTTTTAGCTGCTCCAGTTCCAGCTCGATTTCCGGCCGGTCCTTCTTGGAAGCCAGGTTTAACTTCTCCTCGATCTCCTTCACGACCTCATTCAAAGCCCTTTCAGGATCCGGATGTACCGCAACTCCCGTATCTCCAAGCATGGTTTCCGGCCGGGTGGTGGCCACAACCACAAACTCCGGCTCATCTGGTTTGGCATCGGCCACCGGATAGCGAATATGCCAGAAATGCCCGTTGATGGTTTCATGCACAATCTCATCATCGGATATGGCGGTTTGCAAATGACAATCCCAGTTTACCAGACGGTTGCCCCGAAAAATCAGGCCATCTTTGAAAAATCGGAAAAATGCCTCACCCACTGCCCGGGTACAGACCTCATCCATGGTGAAGCGGTGCAATTTCCAATCACAGGAACAACCCATACTCTGCTGCTGGTTGATGATCCGGGTTAAATACTCGTCCTTCCAGGCCAAGATTCTATCAATCAAACCCTGCCGCCCAATATCGTGCCGGGTTTTTCCCTCGAGTTCAAATAAGCGTTTTTCCACAACGGCCTGGGTGGCGATTCCGGCATGATCGGCCCCGGGCATCCACAGGGTATTATCCCCCAGCATCCGATGCCAGCGGGTCAACAGGTCCTGCATCACATTATCGATGGCATGGCCCATATGCAGGGCACCGGTTATATTGGGCAAGGGCATCATGATGACATAACGGTTCTGACGTTTATCCGGAATGGCTGACATGGAATCCTTTTCCAGCCAGCGTTTATAGACGTTCTTCTGGACTTTGGAAAAATCATAGTGTTTAGACAGTTTTTTGGTCATTTCAATATTCTCAATTAGGGTATTTTAAATGAAACTGCCATTTAATGCAAGCAGTCGGGGACCGTCTTTGTTTTTTCTTTACCCTACAAAACCATTCATATATTTTTTCATAAATGGTCGCTGTCCCCTTTTTTTATTGAAGTTTGAACAAAAATATTGCATACAATGCTTGAAAATTTGTGGCCTTGACTTTTTTTCTATTATTTATGAGAATAAAAAAGGTGATAAATGATGGATAAAGTGGTTTTGGAAAATTTTCGTAAAGTACTGAATACCCGCAAGAATGCTCTTCTGAACTGGCTGAAGTCATCAGAGCCAGAGAGTAAAAAAATTCACCTGGGAGGATGTTCTGAAAATGAAGTTGAGCAGGTTATTCAGGAGCATGATAATGCACTGGAAGGCATAAAATGCGGTGAATTTGGGGTATGCAGGGAATGCAGCGGTGAAGTGGAAAGAGAACGGTTGGAACTGGATTTCACCACGTGCGTATGTCTGGATCACTACTCCAGCGAGCAGAAACGCATCCTGGAGCAGGATCATGAATTGGCCGCCAAAGTACAGCGGCAATTATTACCATATTCAATTCCGGTACTGGAAGGAATTCAAATAGCTGCCTATACCGAGCCTGCTCATGTGGTAAGCGGAGACTACTTTGATTTTTTTTCGTATCCCCAGGGAGATAAGGGTGTGGTGGTTGCCGATGTAATGGGGAAGGGCATCTCTGCAAGTATGCTCATGTCAAACCTGCAGGCATCCCTGCGAATTTTAGGACCGGAACATATTCATCTTGATGTTTTGGCCAGCCGCTTGAATGAGCTTTTTCGACGGAACCAAAAATTAATCAGTTTTGTAAGTTTATTCTTGTTAAAGATTGAAAAAAACAGGCAGGTTATACAGTACTGCAATGCAGGCCATAATCCTCCTATTTTCAGGGAGGCCGGTTCTGGAACCATTCACTGGTTAAAACCCACCGGCCCTGCAATTGGCCTTAAACCAGCGGGTGGATACAAATCAAAAGAAAAACAATTTAATTCGGGAGATTTACTGGTATTGTATACGGATGGTCTGGTTGAAGCACAGAATAATAAAGATGATGAATTCGGTAAGGACCGATTGGAGGATTACGTCACGGGTAATTTTCAAGATTCGGCGGATTTATTTCTTAAAGGACTTCGTAAGAGGGTGAAGGATTTTGCCGGAACCCTGCAGGATGATTTGACCATATTAGTGATCAAGTTTTTGTAGGGGAACCCAACTAAATTTTTTCCCCTGGAAATTTGCACCCACCGTCCCCAATCATGCAATCATTTTCAATTAATTATTGATTTCATAAGATACTTCATCCCAATATGTAGTACTTTGTCCA
>DAOVIP010000248.1 GCA_030671465.1 Candidatus Aminicenantota bacterium
ACCGATTTCAATACCCTATTTGGATATTGACACCACCGAGAACTATATCAATGCCATCACCTTTGGTCAGTTAAAAAATATATATGAACTAACTGCTGATTTGAGAGGCATGTTCGGCTGGGAAAAAAGGGTTAAAACCGTGGCCGATGTATTTAATAGCCTGTCACCCGCGGAACAAAAGCAAACCGTGATATGGGCATTCGGGTATGGGAATGCCGGTGCTATTGACTGGTACGGTAAAAAATACGGATTACCCAATGCTGTGTCACTTTCCATGACCTACTGGCTGTGGGGGATTCCGGAAGGAAAAGGCGACATTGTTATTGGAATGGGAATCCGGAAGGAGAACATCGAACACATCTTTGAACAGGTTGAAACAGCTGCCGAAGTGAAACTTGAGCATGTGAATCCGTGGCAAACCCCATTTTCCGTAGTTGTTTGCCGATCACCCAAAAGTCTGCTCCCGGAAATTTGGAAAAAGAACCGCCCCTGGTGAATTATTTAAGTCAGAACTGACTTTTTTTTATTTACAATCTGAAAAAATCATTATATATTCTTCAGGGGTTTAATTGAATTTAAATCAAATCAGGAGACAAATTGTTTATTCCGGCCAGCCCTGAAGAAGTACAGAAATTGAATTGGGATTCACTGGATATCATCCTGGTGACCGGGGATGCCTATATTGATAGCCCCTACATGGGAGTCAGTGTCATCGGCCAGGTATTGATGGATGCCGGTTTCCGGGTGGGAATCATTGCCCAGCCGGATATCCATTCCGGAAGGGATATCACCCGGCTGGGGGAGCCCCAGTTGTTCTGGGGAGTTACCGCCGGAAGTATGGACTCCCTGGTGTCCAATTACATGGCTTCAAAAAAAAAGCGGAAAAAAGATGATTTGACTCCGGGTGGGGAAAACAATTTGAGACCCAACCGGGCCAGCATCGTTTACACCGGACTGATCCGTCGCTTTTTTAAAAAGACCGTTCCCATTGTACTGGGAGGTATTGAGGCCAGCCTCAGGCGAATCGTGCATTATGATCACTGGTCGAATTCACTCAGAAGATCAATCCTATTTGATTCAAAGGCGGATATGATCATTTACGGGATGGGGGAGAGAGCGGTCCTGGAACTGGCTGACTCCTTGAAAAACAAAAAAGCGACCAATGGCATCCGCGGTCTGTGTTATGCGTCCGATCATTTCCTGAAAGATTATCTGGCCCTGCCATCATGGCAGGAAGTAAACCAAGACAAAGAAAAATTTACGGAAATGTTTCATCTCTTTTATAGGAATAATGATCCGCTTACTGCAAAAGGCCTTTTTCAGGCCCATGATCAAAAATATCTGATCTGTAACCCGCCATCTCTGCCCTTGAGTTCTCAGGAACTCGATCGGATCTATGAATTTCCCTATGAGCGTGACCTGCATCCCCTGGATAAAAAAAAAGGGAAAGTCCGGGCCCTGGAGACTATCCGTTTCTCCATCACCACCCACCGGGGATGTTACGGTGAATGCCACTTCTGTTCCATTCCCGTGCATCAGGGAAACCGGGTCATCTCCCGCAGCGAAGGATCAATCATCCGGGAAGTCAACCGGTTTACGGAACATCTCCGCTTCAGGGGCATTATTCGCGATGTGGGTGGCCCTACGGCCAACATGTATGCCATTGAGTGTGAAAAAAATTTCGGTTCAAGCCCATGCAGCAATAAACCCTGCCTGTATCCGGCAGTCTGTTCTAACCTGCAACCCGATCACCGGGCCCAGATTCGTCTACTGGCTCGGATACGGAAAATGAAGCATATAAAAAATGTGTTTGTGGCTTCGGGCCTTCGCTATGATCTGGTGCTGGCCGATACCAGGTCCGGGGAGGAATACCTGAAACAGATCCTTAAATATCATACTTCCGGCCAGTTGAAAGTGGCACCAGAACATTCAGAGGATGATGTGCTCCATTTAATGGGAAAGCCCGCAAACAAAAGACTGGATGAATTCAAAAAACTTTTTGATCAATTAAACCGAAAAACCGGTAAAAAACAGTATCTGACCTATTATTTCATTGCCGCCCACCCGGGTTGCAACATGAAGCACATGCATGACCTGAAGAAATATGCCTTGAAGCAACTTCAACTGAAACCCGAGCAGGTGCAGATTTTCACTCCCAGTCCTTCTATTTATTCCACCCTTATGTTTTACACCGGGACCAATCCCTTTACCGGTGAAGATATCTTTGTGGAGCGGGAAATGGGAAAGATGGAGAAACAAAAAAAATTAATAACCGGTGGATGAATCGTAAACCATGAGGGCTTTATTCAATCAGGAGCCCGTCTTTAATGAGTTGCTTTTTTGATCCATCCGGAAAAACCATATCCAGAGAGGTGCATACAATCGGATTCCCCCTGGCATAAACGATATCATGGTGTACTACATTTTCAGGGGAATTGAAATTTTTTATACCGATTGTACCTCCCAGATGATCACTTCGGCCCAAGGCCCAGTGGAATCCGGCTTTTTCATCCTGGAGGACATTTCCGGTAATGGTGGCCCGGTCGTTGATCCCTATGGCGAATTCGGCGATGTTTTGCCAGGCCTTATCCCCTAGAATCCGTTGCCTGAAGCTTTCAATCTCCAATCCGTGACCCTTTACTTCAACTATTCTGTTGCTGGCAATGGTAAACACTCCGACTTCGTTTCCCGGTCGAAACGGTAGTTCGCCATGGGTATGGCTCTCCTGGCTTTCATTGGGTACAATATATACCTCCCCGGCAGGAAGATTGCTGCAGGAATACTCGGTTCCACCCCTTTCCGGGTGAAGTATGCCGTCTTCACCGTAGGCTTCATTGGTGCTCAGATCAAAATAACAGAAATGACCGCTGGAAAATCTGACTTCAGCCCCGGATGCTCGCTTGAAAATTGGAACCAGGTATTGGCATCTCTTATGAATTTTAATGTAATCTGCTGCCAGTCCGGTCTCTTCCATGAATTTTGCTGTCCCGGGCATGGAGGCCACCCTCAATTTTTTTAAACGTCTGGAATATTCATACAAAGGCGCTGTGGCCGAGTATTCGGGCATGGAGATAATCATAGTGGATGCCTCAATGATATCCTTGAGGGATATTTCTTTTTTTAGCATACAACCTGTGTCGGGGATATCGGCATTATTCCCACCGGATGCCCTGTATGTCACCAGGGGATTCACGTTCAGTTTCCATTTCGAAGCAATCATTTTGATTTTATTGAGCCACTCCTCAGCCATCCTTCTCCGGGCCTTCCATTCCTGGTTATCCGTTATTTTCCCATGAGGAATATCTATTATAACGGTTAGCACTTCCCCTTCTGTCGGCGCAAAAATATCGTCAATGAATGTTTCCATTTCAAAACCCATAATTCCTCCAATCGATCAACGAAATAAAAAAATTATAGCATACATATTTCAGACCTCTGTGAAAAAATATTATTTCTTCATGTTCCAGATTGTAACAGGTTATTTTTATGGTATGATAGGAAATCTCAACTTATTATATTTGGACAGATACATGTATATAGGAGAAATTGCTGCTGTCTTAACTGCCCTGTGCTGGTCTGTTAATTCCATTCTTTTCAGTGATGCCGGAAGAAAAATAGGGTCTCAATCGGTCAACCATTTACGATTATGGGGCGCTTTACTTTTGTTAATTTTGATTCAAATAATCGCTTTTAACCGGTTGATTCCCGATATTTCCTCCAGTGGGTTATTATTTTTAGCGGTTTCAGGTGTGATCGGGTTCTTTATCGGGGATGCCCTGCTCTTTGAAGCCTATGTTTTGATCGGGGCCCG
>DAOVIP010000132.1 GCA_030671465.1 Candidatus Aminicenantota bacterium
ATCCGGGGATCCGGCCTGATGCCACATCAAACCGGTAGCCAGATCAACCACCACCCGGTCATTCCCGATCTTCCTCAACTGGAATTTGTTTTTAAACTGACCGGTTTTATTGGCAGCGCTATCATAAAAACCGTATTTTTTCAACACGGTCCGGGCGGCTTTTTTGGATACTTTCTGATAACGCGAACGAAAACGACGTCCTGGCCAAGAGGGGGTCCTGGGTTTTGTCCGCTTTTCCACGGCTGTTTTTCGGACAGTTTTCTTTTTGATCAGGGGCGGTTCGATTTTACCCGGTCTGGGTACGGACTGCCAGTAGCGAATTCTGGTTTCCATATAGGTCCGTAACTGCTCATCCTGTTCACTGTAGGGATTGTTTTGATTGAAATTTTTCAATATTTTTTCCCAAGCCTTCTTCTTGGTTTCTGAGGAAATCGCCGCATCCCCATCGATTTTCTTCATCGTCTCAATATTCTGAACCATTTTTTTCTGCCAGTTCCTCCAGGCGGCTTCACGTTTCAGTTTCTCCAGGTCAAGATCAGGAGGATCGACTGGCAGTGTCGGTTTTTTATCGTAAAAATAAAATTCCCCCATCAGGGACGATGATTCCCAGGGTATCTGGGCACCCCTGGTCTCAACCGATACCCCCTTTCTCACCTGGCGCAGCAGATGGGCAATCTCAAGTTCGCTCTCCCGGATCACCCGGATGAGATGTTTGGTAAAAATACCATTGCGGCCCTGTCCGTCCGCTGCGGTCTTTCCCGGACTGGTTGAATAAACGATCAGACTGCCCCGGGGGGCATCCATTCGGGCCAGACCCCGGGTTCCGGAACGGAAGCTCCGGGCAAAGGGATTATCCCGGCATGCATCCAGGATCAGTATGTTCAATTTATTCCCTGCCGCCTCCATCTTGCTCAGAATAAAATTGGCATCAACTGCCTTGAACTTGATCTCATCTTCTGCCAGAATTTTTGAATCCACCGGTATCAGGTAGTTCACGCCATCGACCTGCATCCCGTGACCGGCATAATAAAAAAGCCCAATACCGCCCCGGCTGATTTTCTTCCCGAACCTACGGATGGCTGTTTCCATCAGCTGGTGGCCGGCATTTTTATATAAACTGACTTTAAAACCACAATCCTCGAGTAGATCAGCCATATCCTTGGCATCATGAACCGGGTTTTTCAGCAAGGCGGTCTTGTAGGCCCCGTTGCCAATCACCAGGGCATGACGTTCTGAACTCCCGGGTTGGATTAATTCCACTCCGCGCCGGCTTTGGTCAAGCGGACTGCCGGTTTGGTCTTTATCTCCGGACTGACCGCAGGCAGCCCAAAAAACCAATAGAAACACCAGGGGAAATACTCTACAGATGGTTTTTGGCATGACCCATCACTCCTTGTTCTGTGATCGAACTCTATTCCATTTTAAAAAAGGAATAACAAAATGTCAATTGCAGGACGGAACCGGTAACCTCTGGGGATCAAAAATCCTGGTGTTCAGTTCTTCGAATGATCTCATTCTGGAGTTCTGTACTTAAATCAATAAAATAATCACTGTACCCGGCCACCCGGACAATCAGATGACGGTACTTGTCGGGAAATTTCTGGGCCTCCCTCAGGGTTTGAGCGGTGACCACATTAAACTGGACGTGGTGCCCGTCCATTCTGAAGTAGCTTCGGATCAGGTGGGTAACCTTTACGATTCCGCTGTCATCGGACAGCAGCTGGGGGGTAAATTTCATGTTCAACAGGGTGCCGCCGGTGCGGATATGGTCGATTTTTCCAGCCGATTTCATGACCGCTGTGGGCCCCTTCCGATCGACTCCCTGAACCGGTGAGACACCCTCTGAAAGCGGCTCTGCAGCATTTCTGCCATCCGGCAGAGCCCCGGTGACACTACCAAAGTAAACATGGACAGTGGTGGGCAGCAGATTGATTCGGAAGGTTCCGTTTTTGGTATTGGGTCGACCATCAATAGATTGAAAATACACCTCAAAAACATCCTTCATCACCCCATCGGCATAGTCATTGTCATTGCCGTATTTTGGTGTTTCCTTCAGCAGGCTCTGCCGGAGTTTTTCATGACCGGAAAAATCATCGGCCAGGGCCTTCAGCATGTCTTTCATTGATATTTTTTTTTGGTCAAACACGTTGTATTTCATTGAGGTCAGGGCATCGGTAACCGTTCCCAATCCCACCCCCTGAATATAGGAACTGTTGTAACGGGCACCGCCGGCATTGTAGTCAATACCCCGGTCCATACAGTCATCGATCAGCAGCGACAAAAAGGGAACCGGCATGTACTTGGCATACAGGCGCTCGATGATATTGTTGCCCCTGATCTTGATATCCACGAAATATTTTACCTGCCTTTGAAAGGCCTTGAAAAATTCCTGGTAATCGGGGAAGGATTCCGGATTCCCGGTCTCCAATCCCACCTGTTCCCCGGTTCGGGGATCAACCCCGTTGTTCAGGGTTAACTCCACCAGCTTGGGTAAATTGAAATACCCGGTCAAAATATAACATTCATGACCGAAAGCACCGGTTTCCACACAACCGCTGGATCCCCCGCTGCGGGCATCCTCTATGGACTTGCCCTGCCTGACCAGTTCCTGGATAATGGTATCGGTATTGAATACCGAGGGTTGCCCGAACCCGGTCTTGATGATATCCAGCGCTTTCCGGATCAATAAATCCGGATTTTTCTTGCTCACCTGGATCATAGAACCGGGTTGAAGGATCCTCATTTCGCCAATGACCTCCAGTATGAGATAGGTCAATTCATTGACTCCGTCGGAACCGTCCTTGGTCAATCCACCCAGGTTGATCAGGCAAAAATCCGTATACGTATTGCTCTCCTGAGCCGTCACCCCCACTTTGGGCGGGGCAGGATGATTATTGAATTTTATCCAGAAGGCTTGCAGCAATTCCCGGGCCTGTTCCCGGGTCAGCACGCCTTGCTCAATATCTCTCCGGTAAAAGGGATACAGATTCTGGTCCAGCCTTCCCGGATTAAAGGAATCCCAGGGATTCAACTCGGTAATAACCCCCAGGTGGACAAACCAGTAGTACTGCAGGGCTTCCCAGAAAGTTCGGGGGGATTGGACAGGAACCCGCCCGCAGATTTCTTCCATCTGGTTCAATTCTTTTTTCCGCTGCGGATCCTTTTCTTTGAGAGCCAGGGCTTTCAAGGCCTGGGCATGACGGTTGGCAAAAATCATCAGGGCATCGGCTGCCACATCCATGGCCCTGAGCGTTTCTCGCTTATCCAGGGCCAGGGAATCATTTTCAATATCCAGCTGGTCCAGGTTGAGAGCAACCTTAGCTCTAAAATCAGCGAATCCGTGGCTGTAAATTTTATCGCCCAGAACCGTGTGGCCGGGGGCCCGCTGTTCCTGAAACTCGGTAAATACCCCGGACCGGTAGGCACTTATCCAGTTAGCTTCCATTTCACTGAAAATCTTCTCTCTCATGGAACGTTTCGACCAGAAGGGAATGATTACTTTCTCATAGGCCCGGCGGGTTTCAGGATCAACCTCAAATGAAATTTTCTCCCTGGAATTCAGGATATCCAGATCCTTCAGGGTGTGGGTGCATATTTCAGGATAGGTGGAGGTGGCTTTGGGTCTGGGACCCCTCTCGCCCACAATCAGTTCTCCGGGATTGATGCAGATTTCTTTATGCTCCAGAATATATTTAAAGACCAGAGCCCGCTGAACCGGAATAGAAAAACTTTCATCCTGCTGCTCTTTATAAAATTCGGTCAATAGCAGGGCCCGCTCAACCGATATACTGGGTCTTGCCTCCAGGCTCTGCTGCCTCAAAGACCGGATACGCTCGTTCATATTATCCTCCTATCCTGACTGTAAATCCCCGGGATTCAAGGTTTTTTCGGATTGACTCCAGTATTTTTCTATCGGAATCAGAACTGCCGGGTGAAAATTCCTTTTCCGAGGAGGAAAGCCGATTTTTTATGCGGTTGGGAATTTTTAATCGACAATATTTACGTTCGGCAAAACGATGAAAGGGCAGGAGATCTATGGTATTCACATTCTCCAAATCTAAAAGAAATGCGGATATTTCTCCCACATTGGCTTCGCTACTGTTGATTCCCGGAATGACCGGAAACCGGACGATCACCGGTCTGGCCAGGCGGTCTAAAGTTTTCAAATTATCCAGGATCAATTGATTATCGACTCCGGTATATTTCCGGTGGAGGACCGGATCAATAAATTTCAGATCGTACAAAAAAAGGTCAACCTGTTGACAAATCGATTTAAAAACAGCTTCCGGTGCATAACCGCAGGTATCCAGCGCGGTATGGATCGCCCGGGACCGGCATTGATCAAGAAGTGCTGACAGGAATTCGGGCTGCATCAGCGGCTCACCCCCGGAAAAGGTGACTCCCCCTCCGGATTCATCAAAAAACAATACCTCCCGGTAAATTTCATCCATAATCTGGTTAACGGTTTTGACTTCCCCAATCAGATCAAATCCGCTGTCAGCATTTTCTGTGTCCCTTTCCACTCTCTGAACCTCCGGGGTAATTCCCTCCGGGTTATGACACCACCAACAATTGAGCGGACAACCCTTGAAAAAAACCGTGAGTCGGATCCCGGGACCATCATGAATGGCATAACGTTTGATATCAAAAACCAGGCCGGAGGGCGATGACGGATGTCTGGACGGGATTCCAGGATCTCCGGAAACATTATGGCTTGCCTTGCTCATTTGGCTTCCACTGCAGGGGATGTTTTTCTTTTCCTGCAGATAATATTATAAGC
Organism: Candidatus Aminicenantota bacterium; assembly: GCA_030671465.1. Lineage (GTDB taxonomy): Bacteria > Acidobacteriota > Aminicenantia > UBA2199 > UBA2199 > CAZOWT01. The sequence continues at coordinate 4,781 of DAOVIP010000132.1, forward strand.
CATTACCCGTATTTTTCAAAATAATTGTCCAATTAATTTTCTGATTTTGGTTTTCAGGTTTTTTTTGGAATTTTTATCGCAGTTATTTGCAAAATTTGCTACAATTGGAGAGAGCAAATGAGAAAAAAAGGCCGCTACAAAATGTTACTCTTTCTTTTGGTCGCCCTGTTGATGTTCGATATCATCGGCTATATCATCATCGAGCAGGCGGGAGTGCTGGATGCGCTATACATGACCATTATCAGTATTACCACGGTGGGATTTAAAGAGGTCTTTTCCCTCAGCCTCCCAGGCAGAATTTTCACCATGGTGGTGATTGTGACCGGAATCGGATTTTTCTTCTATATCGCCATGTCAATTGCCGAAAACACCATCGAGGAGAGAATCAGAAAGATTTTAGGGAGAAGAAAGATGAAGACTTTGGCAAAAATGAAAGATCACATGATCATTGCCGGTTTCGGCCGGATGGGAAAACTGGTTGCCTGCGATCTCCAATCAAAGGATATCAAGTTTGTCATCCTTGAAAATAACCCGGAACGATTCGCCATGGCGGATGAACTGGGATATCACGTTCTCCTGGCTGATGCCACTTCGGAAGAGACCCTGGAACTGACCGGTATAAAGAATGCAAAAACATACATTGCCCTGCTGAGCTCGGATGCCCAGAATCTGTTTACGGTTCTGACCGCCAAAGAATTGAATCCCTCAATCTTTATCATTGTCCGGTGTTTTGAGCCCCAAAACGAGAAAAAACTGACCAAATCAGGGGCCAACCGGGTAGTAACCCCCCATCAATTATCTTCCCGCCGAATTGTCAATACCGTACTGAAACCCAATGTGGTCAACTTGATTGACCTGGTTTCCCAATCACAGGACCTGTCCCTGTCACTGGAAGAAATCACCCTTGGAACGGAATCCGAATTCATCGGCAAGACCATCCGGAATTCCGGGCTTAAGGAACGGTTCAATGCCATGGTGGTAGCGGTCAAGCGGGCTGAAAAACTGTTTTTCAATCCGGCAGCCAATCTGGTGCTGGCTCCCTATGATATCCTGATCCTGATCGGAGAGAAGGAAAAAATAACCCGCATCTCCTGACCGCCCTGATGGCCATTTCAAAGCGATTTTCATCTCTTATATCCAGAACCCTGCCCGATCCCCTGCACCGGAAAGTCCGGGATATCGA
>DAOVIP010000516.1 GCA_030671465.1 Candidatus Aminicenantota bacterium
ATCCGTCAGGAGGGGGAGTTATTGAAGTTGCCACTCCTCCCTCTATGCCACTGGTATCAAATACACACCCCGGATAAATCACCAGGCCGTAAAAACATACAAGAATAAAGGCATAAAATGAAGGATCCGAAAACATTTTTCTTGCTCTTTTTAAAAACCAATTTTTTGATTTCATTTTAAACTCCGTTTATAAAATTAATATCACTATATGATCTGGTATTCAGGATTTTTATTTCACCTTTAAAAACAGAAAATCATTACCACTCCCAGAACCCGGGCCTTGATCATGATTTTTTCATTGGCCCCGGTAACGGGAACCTGAAACCGTTGAGAATAACTCCCGTTCAGGTGATCCTGAACCGTCTCAACAAAACGTGCTCCCTTTATAAAAAAAGAAATTTGGTCTGCAAATCCGGGGCCGAGGTAATTATTCAGTGCATCACGGGGAGTAATAGTAACCTGATATTCCCGGCTGCCCGGGATGTCACTCTCCAGCAGTTTCAATTTGACAATCGTGTAAGCCTTCTCCGGCTTCACCCGCAGGTATTTCTGAATCACCTTTTCCCTCCGGAAATCCTGCCCGGAAGCAGTGGTTCCCTGGGCAATGATATCAAAAACATAGGTTCCGGGAATGCGGGTTGAGGAAATGATGGATGTATATATTCTGTCACTGGCCTTGAGATCCCCATTGGTTCCGTCATCATAGAGAATAAAAACGGTTTTTTCCGGATCGGGTGAAAATGGCTTCTGAAACTCTTCCTGCAGCAACAAGGCCTTTCGCTGAATATTGGATAGGGAATCGTTGTTTTTCGATTCCGGTATATTCCCCAACTGATTGGGCCTGATCCGATGCTTGGCCATCCAGTTACTGCTGGATTGCCGGGGCCTCTGAACCATCACTTTTATATTGGCCGGCAGGCGCTTTTTTTCCTCCAGAACGACCACCTGAAGACCCATATTCCTGCCGGCATAATAGGATACCCGATTAAATTCCGGGATTAATTTGAGTTCGGAATCCATCAAAACCCCATAGAAATCGGTTTCTCCCAGATCCGACTCAATCTCTCTGCCAATCAGTTCTATGGTCCACTGACCTG
>DAOVIP010000099.1 GCA_030671465.1 Candidatus Aminicenantota bacterium
CATTATTGTTTTTGATGGTGGGCCTGAACCCAGCCTGGAACCGGAAAATCCCGGCACAAAAGTGTCGGTAGTCTTTCCGAGTTTCGGTAGTTCGGCGGATGATGAAATAAAAAAAATGCTGGAGGGATACAGCGATTACAAATCGGTAACCTTGGTTTCTTCGGACCGGGATTTGAAATCCTTTGCCAAGAATAAGGGAGCCAAAGCAGTGAATTCCATTGAGTTCTATTTCGAACTCAAGCGAGTTTATCGGCTGAATGGGGCCAAAGAGGAGAAAATGAAACGGATTCATTCCAAATTATCCAAACAGGAAGTCGATCAGTGGTTGAAAATTTTTCAGGATGATTAAGGGAAGGGATCGATCTCGCCAGAGAAAAAAACCACTTTTTCACCGGTTGTTTTTTCCAACACGATTCCTCCCTCCGGATTGATTTCCAGGAAACGTGCTTTGATGGACTTTCGATTCTGATGGAATGTTATTTTCTCCCCCCGTTCATAACAGTTCATCCGTATGACCGTATTGATGATGGTTGACTTTTCTTCCCTTTCCAAAACATCCAGCCATTTAAAGAATAACCGGATCAGGTGAGGTTCCACCGTTTGGATATCCAGGGACTGCCCGGTTATCATCCGGGCTGAAATTGCACTTTCTCTCAAATCATCTGGAAAATCAGACCGGAGTTGATTGATATTGATTCCCATGCCGCAGATACTGATTATCCTGTCTTTCTTGATGATATTTTCAATTAAAATCCCGGCAATTTTTTTACCTTGATAGAGGACATCATTGGGCCACTTCAGATTAAATTCCCGACCGGTGATGCGGTTCAGGGTTTCAGATAGGGTGATTCCGGCTATCAGAGAAAGCAGGTTCAGATGTTGCGGCTCGTTGAAAAAAAATCCCAGGGAAATATACAGGCCTTGGTCTCGGGCTGAAAACCATTTTCGATCATTCCGTCCCCGCCCCCTTACCTGGGTTCTGGATGAAATGCCCACCGGGAATTGATTGACCATTGTAGTTAGGTTCCGGCGTAAGTAATTGTTGGTTGAGTCGCAGGAATCCAGCCTGATGAAGGTTAGGATATGCCCACCCGTATCAATCTTTTTCTTCTCAATTAATTTTTTGGGATTCATCTTCTTTACTGAGATCGGCCAGGGTTTTCTGAATTTTTTCTCTTTTTTGATGTGATTTTAACAATGATTTCTTCAGGGCAGACAACCCCGATTCCGGTTCCCGGCTGATGAATTGAGGGTCGGCTAACTTTGATTCGGCGCTGAATATCCGGGCTCTGGTTTTCTCGAAATCTTTCTTCAGCTTATTAAGGTACTGTTTCCTTTCAGTCTCATTTTTCAGGGGCAGGAGGATTTCCAGGTTCTGGGTTTTTGCCTTGAATCCACAGGGCAAACCGGAAAAGTCATCAACAATTTCGGATTTCTGGCTCCGGGTTAGAAAATCATAGTATTTCAGGTTTTTGGCAATCTCATTTTTTATTCCCGGGGAATTTACCCGGATATAAACGGAGAATGGTTTACCGGGATTTATTTTATTTTCAGACCTGATTTTTCTGGTTCTGGTGATTAATGTTTTCAATTGCTCGATGGCCGAGTGATCTTGGAGAAATACCCAGTTGCCGTTGAATTGGGGGAAAGAGGCCGTCATTAATAAGCCTTGGTCGGGGTTGACTTTTTGGTGAATCTCTTCGGTCAGAAAGGGAATGAAGGGATGCAGGCACTGAAGCAGGTGCAGGAGTGAAAATTTCAGGACTTTCCGGGTTTCCCGGCTTCTGATGTCGGTTTTTGAAAACTCCAAATACCAGTCACAAAACTCATGCCAGAAAAAATGATAAAGAGTTGCGGCTGCATCCGGTATCTGGTATTGATCCATTTGATGGTTTATCTGATCAACAGTATTATTCAAGCGGTGCAAGAACCACTTGTCGGTAGCGGTGATTTTATCGAATTCAAGGGATGAATGCTCATCATTGTGCAGGTTCATAATGACATATCGTGAAGCATTCCAGATTTTATGAGTAAAGGCTTTGATCCTTTTTATTCGAGTCAGGAATATGGATAATTCGGGATCCGGATCGGCTTTTATTGCCAGAGTGAACTTGAAATTGTCCCAGCCAAAATTTTCCAGAATTTTAAGTATCTCAGTGATTTCACTTTTCTTTTTTTGACTGAATCGTTTTGGACGTCCCTGATCCGGATCGGGAATCACCGGATTGTCCGGGGTCAATCCCCGGTTTTGCATCCTGCTTTTTATCTGAGTCGTATCTGTCCGGTTGAGGGCGGCCAGATTTTGCAGGTCCAGCGGGCTGTCTGGCGGAAGCGAATTTATGTACTGAAAGAGGAGTGAACTCCGGGCCGGATGATCCGGTATTGCCTGGATCGACAACCATTTTTTTTCTACGAATTTATGGTTGTATTCTTTTTCCATTCGGATTTTGCCTATTTTTTGAATGTCAATAATAAATAATTTATTCAGAAGAAGAATCGATTTCAGATTTTATTTTCTGGATTTCTTCCTTGATAATTTTTTCAGCCAGGGGAGGTACGATCTCCCATAATATTTTTTTGACGGCAATGGTCAGGGTATCTTCGACCTTGGTGATAATTTTTTCTTTATCCGCTTCTAGTAGCGATTCAGATTCCGTTTTTTCTTCCGGTACTTGGGCGGCTTCACTGGTGTCCAGTTTGATTTCAGGGGGTTCGTCAGGCTTAAGATCCGCTTCAATTGGGATCTCTTCTTTTTCCTCTGGTTCCTTGGTCCCTAATTCCAGTTGATCCGTTTCCTGGGGTTCGGCGCTTTTTGCCGGCTCTTTGATCTTCTCGGGGATATCAGGTTCGGTTGTTTCCGGTTGCTCGACATCGAGTCCCTTCAAGGTATCTTCGATCTGGTCATCGGTTTTGGCTTCGGTGTCTTCGTCTGCATCATCCAATCCGATGGGCTCGGGATCAATTCCTTTCTCCTTCCCCTGCATGATTTTCTTAATGTTAATTTCTTCCTGGGTCAGTGAGGCGATTTCCAATTCACTTTCCTGTTCCCTGATATTTTCCTTGACCTCCAGTTCTTCTTCTTTAAGACCTTCAGCGTCTTCCTGGCCGATGGGCTGCTCATTCTTGAACGGATTTTCAATCTCTTCAATGTTATCGAATTTGAGGGCATCCTTTTCCGGAGGAGAACCCTGGGTCTTTTCTTCAGATGGCATGACATCTTCTCTGGGAACTTCTTCATCAGAGTCATTGGCATCGGTGGGCTTATCTGACTCAATTTCATCCTTGATATCAGAAAAGCTGATCTCTTCCTCGGTTTCCACTATTTCATCAATTCCGGGAAGAGCTTCCGGTAAGGTTTTCGGCACTTGTTCGGGCTTGGAGGGGGATGCCTTGGCTTCCTTTTTTTTCAGCATGTCCTTGAGGGTATTGACCAGGGCATTGGAATCAAATGGTTTGGTGATGATATCGACATAGGTCAGGTTCTTCAGCAAGTTCTCGTCTGTGGGTTCGAATCCACCCTTCATCAGGAATACCTGTGTGTCCTTCAGTTCCTCGGTTTCATTAATGAATTTGCAGGTCTCATACCCGTTGAACTCGGGTAACTTGATATCGACCAGAACGACTCTGGGTTTTATTTCCAGTAGTTTATCTTTTAAATTTAGTCCGTTTTCAAAGCTGATCAGTTCAACATTTTCTTCTTCAGCGAATGATAATTCGACGATTCTCCGGATGGTATAGCTGTTATCGGCAAGAAAGATTGCTTCCTTTTTCATATCATCCTCCTTTACGGCTAACTTATTTTTAACATTTTTATTACATTAATGTCAAGTAAAATTTGAACTTCATTTTTTTATGGGTCAAAATGGTAAAAAACCAGGGTAAAATTAGGGAAAAATGATAAAAAATGCCATAGTACCCCTGATTTTTCTTGACTTTTCAAGAAAAATAATATATTTTACTATAGCTGAAATCCATGAAACGCAAACAAAAGACATATTCGGTTATTATTGTTTCGGATGCCACTTCCTCCAACCGGGAATTTGTAATATCCTCCAAGTTAATCAAAAACGCGATTGTATCGGTTTCAGTGTTGTTGCTGTTTTTCGGTTTTATTCTATTTGATTATCTGACCACTTCATTCAACAAAGAGAAGATGCGAAAACTGGAACAGGATAACATCAAGAAAGTAAAGACCATCGAGCACCTGGATGCCAATATCAAGAGTCTTGAGAGAAGTATCAAAAGGATGGAGATCTATAAAGACAAGATCATGATTGCCTCCGGTTTAAAATCTCCCTATGCCCTGAAAGAAGTGGGAAGCGGGGGGTACTATGATGAAATTATCTCAAAATCTCCGACCAATACACCCGGTATGACCAAGGCCCAGAGCCAACCCAAAGAGAATATTATTCAAAAATCAGATAAAATTACCCAGGCAGCCGAGAAAATAGAAGAAACCTTGAAGTTTGTCAAAAGTGTCATTGATAAACAAAAGGTGAGACTGGCCTGCACCCCGGCCATCTGGCCCACCAAGGGTTATCTGACCGATGCCTTTGGCTGGAGGATTCACCCCATAACCGGAAAAAGGAGTTTTCACTATGGCCAGGATATCGCCACCCAACTGGGCAACAAAGTCATTGCCACTGCCGATGGTTTTGTTCTGGCAGCGGAACGCCGTGGCTCGCTGGGCAATCTGATCATCATCGATCATAACTTTGGTTTTACCACGTACTACGGTCATCTGGCTTCCTTTAATGTCAAAGAAGGTAGCCGGGTCAAGCGGGGTCAGGTTATCGGTTATGTGGGTAGTACCGGAAGAAGTAATGCTCCTCATCTTCACTATGAGGTCAGGGTAGCCAGCAAACCGCAAAACCCGATGACATTCATTATCGATTGAGTTTATTCTTTCCACCAAACATATCCGGATATTCAAAGGTGGTGGAAATCATCCCCGGGAAATAAAAATTTGAAATGAGCGGTTCCAGGAAAAAAAAATTACCATCGGACAAGGATAACATCAAAAAAAGATGGGATTCCCTGGATTCCAAAAAATCACTTTCCACCAAAGAGAAACTGGAAAAACTGGTTGGCCTGAACCTGAGAAGAAGCACACCCAAGACGGAGAAGGAATTACCCCAACCTGATCAGGCGATTGATACAGCTTTTCTGGTTCGTGAATTCACTTACCCGCTGACTTCGGTTTTTAAAGATCTGGAATTGTCCAGCTGGAGAGAGGTTTCACCCGGGCTGCTGGGCATTGCCTCGGGTGATGAGGCATTTTTGGATATCGATCCGCTCAGACTGGTCTATTTTGATGTGGAAACCACCGGACTTTCCGGCGGAACCGGTACCATTCCCTTTATGCTGGGATTCGGGTTTTTCCAGGCTGAAAATTTTACTGCAAAAATATTTATTTTAAATGACCTGAGCCGGGAAGATGAGATGCTTACGGCCGTGGATGAATTCCTGGATAGTTTCGATTTCCCCGGGACCGTTACCTACAACGGAAAAAGCTTTGATTTTCCTCTGATGGAAACCCGGTACATTTTACACCGGAGACGGTTCCCCCTGCTGAAAAAACCCCATCTTGATTTTCTCTTTCCGGCCCGCATCCTGTGGAAAAACACCTTTGAATCTCGCAAGCTGGGATACCTGGGGGATATGCTACTGGGAATATCCCGGCAGGATGATGTGGATGCCAGCCTGATTCCCTCCCTGTATTTCAATTATTTGCACACCAACCGCTTTTCTATGCTGGAAAAAGTGGTTGAACACAATGCCCTGGACCTGGTCGGGCTTTCGGCCCTGCTGCTCCGGGGGCTGATGATTTTAAAAGATATTTCCTATTCGAGTGATGCTGGTGAGGTGCTGGGGGCAGCCCGGCTGTTCGAAAGATCCGGAGATTTTGAGAAAGCCGGAAAGCTGCTGGAGATCGCCAGGCAGAGTTCGGAACGAAGGGATGTCACGGTGAAAGCGGTTAAACGCCTGGCCGTCCTGAAAAAGAAGAAGAAACTGTATGAAGAAGCCACCGAGTTGTGGGAGCTGCTCTCGGAAGACCAGGACCATGTTGCCCTGCGCGAACTTTCCATTCATTTTGAGCACCGAAGAAAGGATTATTACGGCGCGCTGGAGTTTGTCTGCCGGGCCATCGAGGAGGTCGGGCTGAGTGAGTCCCAGCGCCGGGACCTTGACAAAAGGTTGAGCCGGCTCAAGCGAAAGATCGAGCTTTTGGAAAACGAAGAAATATGATGCTTTCTTGACACGGGTGGGTAAATAGGATATAATTTTTGCCTATTTCATAAAAAGGAGTGTGATCTTTATTGGCTTACATTGAAGTAAATCCCGGAGAATCATTTGACAGTGCATTGCGACGATTCAAGCGGAAAGTCCAGCAGGAAGCAATTATCAAGGATATCAAGAGGCATAATGTTTATATCAAGCCCGGCGAGAGGAAGCGGCTGAAGATTGCTGCGGCCAAGAAGCGAATGCGCAAACGGATCAAGCGGGAATACACCGGATTTTAGAATCAATTGGGGCGGGGCGTAGCGCAGTCTGGTAGCGTATCGGTTTTGGGAACCGAGGGTCGGAGGTTCAAATCCTCTCGCCCCGAGATTTTCCAGAATGACCCATCAATTCCCTGGCCTTTAATAATGGAAGATGCTCCCGTAGCTCAATGGATAGAGCAACTGACTTCTAATCAGTAGGCTGGGAGTTCGAGTCTCTCCGGGAGCGCTTTTCCTCTCTGCCTTTTAGGCAATTCCACTAAATAAAATCAGTTGTCTTTGTAGCGGATTTGTAACAGGGCTTCCGGATGGGATATACTGAAATCGTAATTTTTTACTGTATAAATCATTGATAAAACTTGAGGGGTCTATGTATGAAAATCCTGAATGTTGCATAGAATTTCACACTGAAGAAGGACCTTTTTTCAGGGTTAGGGCATATAAAGAGTTTTTAGAATCTAAGGGAGATCAGTCCATTCCAATCGAGTTTTAGGCTGTTGCTCACGCCCCTTACAGTTC
>DAOVIP010000081.1 GCA_030671465.1 Candidatus Aminicenantota bacterium
GTCACATTTAATGTCAAGTAGAGAAGGTGGAGCCGGTTTGATTAAAAATCAACCAGTCGGGAAATTTCTATGTCCGGCCTGCGGATAAAATATCCCTGGGCCAGCTTACAGCCGATATGTTTGCAGATGATGAACTCCATTTCACTCTCCACCCCTTCGGCCACCACTTTGGTTCCCAGCACTTCAGCCATCTTGATGATTTTTATCAAAAATATTCTTTTCTTAAAATTCTTTTCAATATCCGAAACAAAGAACCGGTCAATTTTGATAAATTCGGGCTTCAGATAATAGAGAAGTTTCAGATCGGAGAAACCGGTTCCGAAATCATCTATAGCAATTTCGAACAATTTCCGGTTCTCCACACTGTATTCATCAATCTTCTTGCCAAAGACATCAAAAAATTCAGTCACTTCAAAACAGACCATGGGGGCGGTGAGATTGTATTTTTGGTATAGAGTCTGCAGGGTTTTCACCATTGAACTCATATCACTCAAGATCCGACTGTCCAGATTGAAAAAAAGCTTGATCCTGCTATCCTGTTTCAAATTCATCAAATCCAGAAATTTTACGATCGCCTTTTCAATCAGTAATGAGTTCACCCACTGGAGCTGATTGGCACCATATGATGCGTTCATAAAGGCCTGGATGGAATCAAATCCGGCCTGCTCGTAATTCCTCAGCAGGGCCTCATAGCCATAACACATCTTGGATTCACAATTTATAATCGGTTGAAAGGCATAATCAAGCACATCGATAGAGGTCTGCCAGTCATTTTTTTCCATGCTTACTGATTCCTTATATCATTGATCTCTTATCAGCCGGGTAATGATAATATTCAAACTGAATACAATAAATGATTATCAAGTTATATTATAATGAATTTAATGATGAAAAATCAATATCCAGGTAATAAAAATAAAAAAACGTCATATTTCGGTCTGGGTCTTCAATTCCCTTCGGTAATGATCCAGCAGGCTGGATTTGGAAATCAAACCCTGGAAACGATCGTTCTCCACCACCGGCAAGCTCCAGGCCCCGGTGGTTTCAAATTTGTGAAGAATATCGATAACACTGTCTTTCAGTGATACAGTGGCCAAATCGGTTTGCATGACCTCTTCAAGGATGATTGAATTGACCAGGTCCGGATCAAACAGAAACCCTTTGATATCGTTGAAAAAAACCATTCCCAGGTAATGACCGGAATCCCGGTCCTGCACCGGAAAATAATTACGGGATGACTTTTTGATCAACGGGATCAGGTCAGCCAGAATCATATCCGGATAGACAGAGAACAGGTTCTGCTCCAGCAATTCCTCCGGGCGTATTTCCGCCAGTATGCGCCCATCGGTCCGGGGCCGGAGCAGGTATCCCCGTTTGACCAATTCATGATGATAGATGGAGTGTTTTTCAATCAGCTTGACCAGCATGGGGGTCAAAAATGAAACCAGTAGCAGGGGAAGTATGGCATCATATCCACCGGTAATTTCAATAATCAAAAAAATGCCGGACAGGGGGGCCTGCATGGTTCCGCTGATCATTCCGGCCATGCCCACCAGGGCAAAAAGACTGGAACCGCTGAACTGAAGATGGGGAAAAACAGTATTCAATCCCTGGAAATAAAGCCAGCCTCCCAGACTGCCAATGACCAGGGAGGGAGCAAATACCCCGCCGGCACCACCGGCACCCAGGGTAAATGATGTGGCCATCATTTTCATGAAGATCAGTCCCAATACCATTATCATATCCATAGAAAAGCGGTCACCGATCAGGGATCTGACCACCTCGTATCCTTCACCCCTTACCTGGGGAAAAACAATGGTGATGATTCCCACCACCACCCCGCCGATCATGGCTTTCAACAGTAAACTCTTGAACCGTGAATCCAGAATGTTGGAAACAACCTTTAACAGACGAATAAACAGCAGGGTGAATACCGCGATAGCAATTGCCAGTCCGAAACAGGCCAGCAAATCATAAATGGATACATCGAAGGTCCGGTGAGCAAAGGAAATCTGATTTCCACTCAACAGCCTGCTGACAATGGTACCGGTTATCGAAGAGATGGCCACCGGAAACATCATGGTGGTCGACCACTCCCCCAGAATGACCTCCATGGTGAATATAATCCCGGTAATGGGAGCATTGAAAATACTGGCAATAGCGGCAGCTGCTCCGGAACCGGCCACCGCAATTCTCATCATTTCATTCGATTTGAAATACCCGGCAATATTGCTACCGATAGCCGCTCCGCTTATAATCACCGGTGCCTCTGGCCCGGCGGACCCCCCACTGGAAATGGTAATTAAACTACCGATCAATTTTGAAAATGAGCTGCGGAATTTCAGGGCACCGCCCCGGATACTGATGCTGTATATGACTTCCGGTACTCCGTGGGCATCAAAATCCCTGATCATATACTTCATGATGATCACTGTGAGCAACAGGCCGGCTACTGGAAAAGCAACCAAATAGAAATGCTGATGGAATTGATCCAGATACCCGGAGAATAATTGCAATCCCTGGTTTAAACCGACCGCTGCTAGACCGCTACACAGGCCCACGATAATCCCGATGACCAGAAGTTGAATCCGGCTGTCGAGATTCATAAAAACGGAACGGAGGCGATTCGGTTTCATGGACTTCAATCCCGGTTAAAATCCGTCTCAATTCGAGCGATTTCCCGCAGCAATAATTCCCGGCTGCCCCGGTTTCTGATCAGAGTTAAGAATTGTTTATCCCTCAAACAGAAACTCAGGGTGGCCAGCAGTTTTAAATGTATTTGGGTCGAGGGGTTGAACAGCATGATCAAAACCAAAACCGGCTGCTGATCCACGGCATTGAATTCAATCTTGTTTTTCAAGAAAAACACAGGTATGGCCGGAGATATCAGCAGGCAATCCAGGGGTCGCCTCGGGTGGGGAATGGCGATCCCATTGCCAATACCCGTAGAGGCGATTTCTTCACGGTGAATCAACTCATTCAGAACCCGCTCTCTATCCTCAGGACGGATCACGCTGGTATTTTCAACCGCATTCTTTAAAACCGAATAAATATCATTTCCATCCAGGTTGTAAAAAACCCCGCCATTCTCAATGGCCGTAACCAGGCTGATCCGGGGTTTTTCATTTTCGGACAGGTCCGTGTGTGAAACCTCGTTGATATAAAAATGATGAGCCCTGGCCCAGGAAATTATTTTGGCCTGGTTAAAGACATAGGCATTATTTTTCAATTTGCATGGGATTTTTCCCTGATGGACCCATCGGGAAACAGTGACCAGAGGAACACCCAATAAGCGGGAAACTTCCTGGCTACTCAGATATTTTGTTCTTTTCATATTGATTCGATTCAGTTTATCAAAAATACGGGTCGGGTTCAAGCTGAAAATTTGACTTCGGCCCAAAAATAAATTATAAAAAGACCTCATAATCAAAAATGAAGAAATTGATCCTGAAGCTTCCCAAACTTATTAACAGAATTAAAACCTCCGATCATGCTTTCATGATCATCATCCCCATCATCATCGGATTGATGGGGGGGTTCGGAGCCGTCCTGCTACGCTTCCTGATTCATCTGTTTCAGGATATTTTTTGGGGAACCTGGGGGAACAGCCTGGCCTGGTTCAGAACCCTGCTGGTACCGGCCGGAGGCGCCTTTTTGGTCGGGTTGATAATTTATTTTTTTTCAAAAGAGGCCAAAGGGCACGGGGTTCCGGAAGTCATGGAAGCTATTTCATTGCGTAACGGAATTATCCGGCCCCGGGTGGTCCTGGGCAAGGTCGTGGCCTCGGCCATCACCATTGCCTCGGGAGGATCGGTTGGCCGGGAGGGGCCGATTGTTCAGATCGGCGCTTCGATCGGTTCTACCATCGGACAGATCTTCAAGCTGTCCCGGAAACGGATGGAAACCCTGGTCGGATGCGGTGCGGCTGCCGGTATTGCCGCCGCTTTCAATGCCCCCATTGCAGGAGCCATGTTTTCCGTGGAAATTCTCCTGGGTGACTTCACGGTCAGCCAGTTTACCCCGATCGTTATTGCTTCGGTTTCGGCAACCGTGGTTAGCCGGATTTTCTTTGGCGACTCTCCCGCCTTCACCGTACCGGAGTATGAACTGATCCACCCCCTGGAACTGGTACCCTATGCGCTCCTGGGAGTACTGGCCGGCTTTGTGGCTATACTGTTTGTCAAAGCCCTGTACCTGATGGAAGACCGATTCGATTCCCTGAAAATTCCTGATTTTTATAAAACCACGATTGGCGGTTTGATGATTGGAGCCATCGGTATATTTTTCCCTCAGATTTTCGGTGTTGGCTATGAAGCTATGGATCAGGCCCTGCTGGGAAAAATGGGGATGTGGCTGCTTTTGGCCCTGATCTTTTTAAAAATCATTGCCAGTTCAATCACCCTGGGATCAGGCAGTTCCGGAGGAATATTTGCACCATCCCTGTTTATGGGCGCCATGACCGGGGGATTCTTCGGTAATATTCTCCACAATATATTTCCCCAGTTCACGGCCGGGCCTGGTGCTTATGCACTGGTGGCCATGGGTGCAGTGGTGGGAGCGGCCACCCATGCCCCCATAACCGCCATACTCATCATGTTTGAAATGACCGGTGATTACAAGATCATCCTGCCACTGATGATTGCCACCACCATCAGCAGTTTTTTGACCTTCAAACTACAAAGGGGATCGATCTATACCATTAAACTACAAAAAAGAGGGATTAATATCCATCAGGGGAAAGAGATCAATATCCTCAAATCCATGCAGGTAAAAGATCACATGCGACCCAGCATTGAAATCATTTCCCCGGAGACCAAAGTGGGCAAAGTCATTGAAAAATTTGTTCGCTCTGATCATTCATTCTGCTATATCCGGGACTGCTCCGGACAGATAACCGAAAAAATATCCCAGACCGAATTGAGTACCATGGCACCGGATTATGAAAACCTCAAGGATCTGATCGTTGCCCATGACATATCCACCCCCAGTCTGCTGGTGGTCAATGAAAATGACCACCTGGATTGTGTGATGAAAGAATTCAGCAAGGAAAATATCGGAGAAATTCCGGTGGTTTCCAGCCGGAATTCGGCTGAAATTCTGGGAACCATCTGGAGAATTGATGTGATCGCCGCCTATAACAAGGAGATCCTGAAACGGGATCTGGCCGGGGAAATGTCCCACCTGGTAACCGCTTCCATGCACAGTCAGCTGGTGGAGATAACCGACGGACTATACCTTCTTGAAATCGAAACCCCGCGCTTTTTTATCGGAAAAAAGATCAGGGAGATCGATGTCCGGAATAAATACGGGGTGGATATCGTACTGGTTAAGAAAAGAAAGCCCGGCCAGAAACTTTTCACCAAAATACCTGGCTCCGGCTATACCTTCCAGCCCGAGGACAACTTGCTCATCCTGGGTGAAAGAAAAAAAGTTGAATTCCTGAGCAAACTGTAGAGGTCAAAAGCCTAGTTTCCAAGCTTTCTAACGATCTCTTCAAAAACAGTCCGGCTCTGAAGGGCTTTGACTGTGAACAGATTTCCCTCTTTTCGGTAATATTCGATCAGTGGAGCGGTTTTTTCATTGTAGGTTTTCAAACGGTTGGAAATGGCGGTTTCAGTCTCATCTTCCCTCTGGATAATCTCACTTCCGCAGATATCACAGATCCCTTCCTGTTTGGGGGGCATGGAAATCACATTGTAGATGGCCTGGCAATCCGAATTCGAACAGGTCCTCCGGCTGGTGAGCCGTTTCATGATTTCCTCCCGGGGGACATCCAGGCTTACCACCATATCCAGGTAAATATTCAATTTCAACAGTAAATCTTTGAGTTCCCGGGCCTGGGGAATGGTTCGGGGAAACCCATCCAGTACAAAACCCTTCTGGCAATCCGGTTGCTGAAGTCTCTCTTCCATGATTCCCATGATAGTGGAATCGGGAACCAGATCACCCCGCTTCATGTATTCCCCGGCTTTTCTGCCGATATCGGTCTCCTGTTTTACCGCACTTCTGAGGATATCTCCGGTGGAGATCTGGGGAATCGAAAATTCCTCAACCAGCAGGTTGGCGATGGTTCCTTTTCCGGCACCGGGAGCACCCAGTAAAATTAATCGCATCTTTTTTCTCCTTCAATCTTCTAAACCCATCCACTTCAATCAACGGTTTTAAGATAAAAGTGTAGCCGAGAATCGCCAATAATGCAACCGTTTAAATGAAAAACCGATCTGAATCCAGGATCGGTCAAACAATGACGCCGGCTGCCACTATTATATCCTCCTGGTAAAACACACAGATCTGACCGGGAGTAACCGCCCGGACCGGACAGGTAAACTTTCCCCGGATATGACCTTGATCGGTTTCGATTATTTCAATCTCATGCAACTGGCTCATATAGCGTATTTTGGCCCGGAGCACCTCTCCCGGGCGAAGGGGGCGCCAGTAAACCGGAAGCCTTACCCGGATTTCATCACTGAATAGATCTTTGTCTTCGCCCAGAATAATGGTATTGTTTTTCACATCCTTGCCAATGACATACAATTTCCGGTCGGAAGAAAATCGGGTTCCCCGGCGCTGGCCAATAGTAAAATGCGTGATTCCGTCATGGCTGCCGATCCGCTTGCCCTGCACATCAACAATATCACCCTTCCGAATCATTCCGGGAATTTCCCGGTTGAGATATCCGTTCAATGACTGACCGCTCAAAAAACAGACATCCTGGCTCTCTTTTTGATGGGCCAGGGGCAGGTCCCGGACCATATCCCTGACCTGGTCCAGACTCTGGGTAGACAGGGGAAAAATCGTTTTTCTCAATTTTTCAACGCCGATCATGGAAAGAAAATAAATCTGAGACTTATCCCGATCCTGAGGCTCCCTCAGGAACATATCCCCTGCCCTCTCAATCCGGTCCGCATAATGCCCGGTGGCAAACATATCCGCCTGAAATTTGGCAAAGGCCAGATCCCACAACCAGCCGAATTTCAGGCTCACATTGCAGGTCACACAGGGATTGGGTGTCAATCCGGACTGATAGGCTTTTAAAAATTCATTGATAACCTTGACCTTGAATAAGGACCGGGCATCCACCTGGCTGAGGGGAATATCAATCACCGAAGCCAGTTTTTTGATGTTTTCAATTCTATCTGCCTCTCCTGCAGTTCCCACCACCATGGTTATCAGCTGTACCCGGTACTTTGCTTTTTTCAAGATCAAGGCTGCTGCAGTTGAATCCTTCCCCCCGCTGAAGGCTACCACCACTTTTTTTGCTGTCATTTCCCTTATCCTCTACATGCCTTATCCTCTAGGAAAAAGCATAAAACCGGTTTAAGTGGCTCTTGGCTTCTGCATAGCTGCGGCTGGCATATACCTGCCTCCGGAGGTTTCTGGCCTCATTTTGACCGGCTACCAGGAAACGGGTATAGGCCTTGATCCGGCTCAGCCTTAACTCCGGCGGATACAGTTCTTCAGTCAACTCCAGCAGCCTCCCGATCACCACTCCGGTTCCGGCCTGTGCCAGATTCCCATCCGGTTCATGGCCCAGCTGACGGGAAATGTCTGAAAAAATCCGTGGATTGCGCAGGGCCTCCCGCCCAATCATGATCCCATCCGCCAGCTTCAATTTTTCCAGGGCATCCGGTATGGTTTTGATGTCTCCGTTCCCGATGAAGGTGGTTCGCATTTTTTCTCTGAGTATCGGGGCCTGATCCCA
>DAOVIP010000502.1 GCA_030671465.1 Candidatus Aminicenantota bacterium
ATAAACCAGTTCTTTGTGAATATCAGGATCATTACATCCTGACAGCAGTAGTATTCCTGCAAACAGCGCCTCAAAGTAAAGCCGGTAGAACCTGGTTAACATGCGGTTGGATCGAAGGTTTTATGAAATAATTCTATTGAATCAATTTCCCGTTTTGAAAGACCCGGGCCCTCCCAGCTGACTTTCAGTTTTTTGCCACCGCCACATTGAAAATACCTGACCTCTATTTCGTGCAAACCGGCTTCTAATCCAACACTTCCCTGCTCTTCTATTGCACCGTGGTTGGCGTCATTCTCAATGATCTCTTCACCATCGATAAAGAGTCTGCTGCCATCATTCGATTCAAGATAAAAATTGTAGATCCCATCCTCCGGCACCTTGACATAACCACTGAAACAAAATCCGAAGTAGGAGTCCCTTCCGGCTTTATGGAGGTTAAAATTATCAGTTATCCCCGATTCAACCGGTGAGGCCTTATCAAAATCATCAGTAGTCACAAAAAACCGCTCGAAGTAATCATATTTCAGACCCTGCCTGATGTTGTCTGCTGAACCATTTTCATTTAGCACAACTTTTTTATGTTCCGGCACTGATGATTTTATCAGAGAAATCACTGGATCTCCGTTTTCTGACCAGGGCCTCTCTGAATGGTCACTGCCCCAATCTTTATTTGGCAGGGGACCCATTACAAAAACAAGTTTGGATCCGCTCATTATTTCATGGTGAAATATGTAGGATCGTAAGAAAGGTGCTCCATTCAGAGTGGCTGACTGGATATACATATTTTCCGGTGACCGGTTTTTTGCTTCAATAACAAACCTGTTTCCATTCTCAAGATTGATGGATATCTTGCCGAAAAGCGGAGTGCCGATGGCGTACATATCCTGACCGGGTGTCACTGAATAAAAACCCATGGAACTGAGAATATACCAGGCCGACATTTGTCCGCAATCCTCATTTCCGGCAATGCCGTCAGGAGCATCTGAATAAAACTGAGTCAGGATCTGATGTGTCAGTTTTTGTGTTTTCCATGCTTCTCCGGTAAAGTTATAAAGATAAGCCAGGTGATGGCTCGGTTCGTTACCATGGTTGTATTGTCCGATGGTTCCATCCTCATTTTCACCCCCGGTCAGGGAAAAGAGTTCATCCAGCCACAGTGAGAATTCCTCCGCTCCACCCATTAAATCTTTCAGGCCGTCAATATCATGCGGTACAAAAAGATATTGATATGCATTTCCTTCAGAATAAGCTGAATTGACCAGGGGATCAAAAGGTGTAAGCCATTGCCCATCCAATCCCCTTCCCCTCATAAACTTTGTGGAAGGGTCAAAAACATTCTGGTAGAAATGTGCCCTTTGGTGAAAACGTGTGTAATCTTTTTCTTCTCCCAGATCCCGGGCCATTTGAGAAATACACCAATC
>DAOVIP010000339.1 GCA_030671465.1 Candidatus Aminicenantota bacterium
ATAGTATATTGTTATTATATCTAAGCAATATTCCTGCCAAATTCATAAAAAGCGGATTGTATTTTTTTTTATACCTGAAAATCCGGAAAGTTTCCGAAACGGTGATAACAGGCTGTTCTGAGTCTCGGATTGTGATCCGATTCAGACCCCGTAATCCGGACCATGGCCGGGATGTGTCAGAGGGGCTGTTTGGCTGAACGAAGATTATAAACTGTCTATAAACTGTATTTACTGAGTTTATAAACAAATGGTTGAAAAAAATGGTTTCCTGATATAAAATATGGTTATGAAATATTTACTATACTATGTGGATGGATTTATTAAAAAATTTCCACTTCGAAAAGCCTCATTAACCATCGGACGGGGAGAAGAGAATGACCTCTGGATGGATGATGATTTCTTGTCCAGAAAGCATTTGAAGGTCCAGGTTAAAGAAAATCATATCATCATCAATGATTTACATTCGACCAATGGGACCTTTGTCAATCACACCAAAATAAACCGAGCCGAGATTCAACTGGATGATTCTTTTAGACTGGGCAGCTTGGAGTTCTATCTGAAAGAAGGATCGGATAAGGAATTCAAGACCGTAGCAGAATTGATTCCGATTTTCAGAAAAATCAAAAAAAATCATGAAGATAATTTCGACGTGGAAAAAACCCGTTATATCCAGGATATTTACCATGAAACCCTCAAGCAGTTTTTACACAACGGCTTGAAGAAAAACGATCTGAATGAATTATTGCAGGAACTGTCCTCCTATTTGATTAACCTGAATGTCCCCGGGAGTTTTTATCTGATTTCCCGGGAGGGAAAGGATTTCAATATACAGATGGCGGTAAATGATAAATCCGAGACCCTTGACCGTTTAAAAAGGATAATCAAGAAAAATGTGAAGTTTCTGGTTAAAAATTTGAGCGGTATCCAGCTACCCCAGAAAAAGGGATATTTTAATGCCTATCCGGTGAATGTGGCTACAGAACAAACCGTATTGATTTATCTGTCCCCGGGAGATCATCCGAATCAAAGTAAAAAACTTGAGAAATTTATGATCACTTTGGCCAAGGAACTCTCTCTCCTGATGCAATTGTTGATGGAAAAAAAAGAGTTGCTCCGGAAGCCTTCGAACACCTTCGTGGAAAAAAAACCTGATTTTCAATATCCGATAGGAATTGTGACCGGAAGTCCCGTCATGAAAGATCTAATCAAGCAGACTCAAAAAATTGCCAACAGTGATCTCTTCATTTTGATCCAGGGAGAAAGTGGCACCGGCAAAGAGCTATTTGCCAAGTTGATCCATTATGGTTCGAAAAGAAGACAGCAAAAATTTGTGGCCATCAACTGTGCGGCTATCCCCGATGATTTACTTGAGTCGGAATTGTTTGGTTATGAAAAAGGCGCTTTTACCGGTGCTTTCAAGAATAAACAGGGAAAACTGGAACTGTCTTCCGGAGGGACCCTGGTCCTGGATGAAATCGGGAATATGCCTCTGCCCCTGCAGGCAAAGCTTCTGAGAGCCCTGCAGGAATATGAGTTTTACCGGCTGGGAAGCTCAACTCCCATTAAGGTGGATCTGAGGATTATCTCATTGACCAATTTAGATATCAACCGGATATTGAGTGAGCATAAAATTCGGGAAGATCTGTATTACCGCCTGGCCCATCATGTGATTTCCATACCGCCCCTGAGAGAAAGAAAAGAAGACATCGCCTCCTTGATCACCCATTTTACCCAGGTGTACAGTAAAAAGGCCAATAGGGAAATTAAAAGTTTTTCCCTGCCCGCCTTTGAGATGTTGAAAAAATATGACTGGCCCGGAAATGTAAGGCAACTTGAAAATGAAATCAACCGGCTGGTGAACCTGTGTGATGACGGGGATGTGATCCATGATGATCTGATCTCTGTCATGATAAGAACCCGGACCGGTAAAGCCCAGGATAATGGTTTTTCTTTTTCAGGCAAGGAGACAAAAAACGAAAAGCAGTGGATTTTGAAGTTACTGGAAAAAAACAAATGGAACAAATCAGAAACCGCCCGGGAAATGAATATGACCTACCAGGGACTGCATAAGAAGATGAAGCGGCTGGGGATCAAAAAGAAGAAATAAGCGGTCGGGATGAAATTGAAGAAACCAGGGATTTTACTGTTTTTGGTGATGGCATGGGTTTTCCTCAATGTATGCTCCCGGAACCAGCAGATCATGGTGAATCCGCTGGATTCCCCCGGGATCATTTATGAAGAAGTGGCAGAGAGGGTAGTTAAAAAATCAGTTGATTTCGGGCCTTTTCTGGAGGACCAGGAAGTCCAAACCGGGGTGGCTTCGTGGTACGGAGGTAAATTTCACGGCCGCCGTACCGCCAATGGCGAGATTTACAACAAGCACCGCCTGACCGCTGCCCACCGCATGCTGCCTTTCAATTCCATTGTGGAAGTGGTCAATCTGGATAACCGAAAAAAGATCATTGTGCGTATCAATGACCGGGGGCCCTTTGTCAAAAACCGCATCATTGATCTTTCCTTGAAGGCAGCCAGAATGCTTAACATGACTGAAAGGGGCACGGCACCGGTCCGTATCCGGGTGATTCAGGCCGTTTCTGTTTCCGGTTCTGCCATGTCTCCTGACTCCGGAAAGGGCTATTGTCTGCAGGCCGGGGCTTTTGCCAGAGAGGCCAATGCCCGGAGTTTGTTAAAACGATTAAATGCGGATCAAAATAAGCTCAAATTCGATATACGTTTTCAAAACGGTTTTTATAAAATTATTTCCGAAATGATCTCCACCCGGCAGTCAGCCGAGAAGTGGCTGCGCATTCTGGTCCGGAATGGGTTTGACGTATTTATAAAAGAGTATTATTAGCAGTCAGGAAAAGGTCGTCCGATGGGGGTTACAGTAAAGACAACAAGGTCAGGAATATGAAAGTTCCCAGGATGGCCAG
>DAOVIP010000056.1 GCA_030671465.1 Candidatus Aminicenantota bacterium
ATCGGTCTGGATCTCCATTTGATCTTCCACTTCAATCATGCAGGAGCGCAGGTTGGCTATACCATTTATGGTTACCTGACACTCATAGCAGACACCCATTCCGCACAGGGGTCCCCGTATGTCTCCTTTTACAAAGCTCTTTTTCAATTTTTTATATCCCGATGCCATCAAAGCGGCCAGAACAGTTTCCCCCCGATAGGCTACGATTTCTTGGCCGTTCACCTTTATTTTCACTTTCCCGGTTCGTTTGATATTCCGGGTTCTCAACTCTTTCATTCACACCTCGGTACAGGCTGTTTAAAAAAACAATCTACCTTCAAGTCCGATGATTGTCAAGTCCAAAATTAATTTTACTTTTCATTCGGTTTAATCATGAATTAAGGAAAACTTTTTTACTTAAATCCAGTATAACTATTGTTATTTTAAAATTAAAGATATTTTAAACGCTTAACTAATAAATGTGTTAAAATGAAATTTATGCGAATACCAAAGGAGAAATCATGAAGCGCGGTCTACTGATTGCCATTTTGATTATTATTGTTTTTCTGATATTCATTGCCCTGCTGGGAGGTTTTATCTACCTGCAATTCAACCAAGAACCGGACATACCGGAAAATGCCTGGCTTGAACTCAACTTAATGGGGAAGATTGTGGATAACAATGAATCAATGACTTCACGCGATATTGCTATCCGGGATTTATTCTACCATTTGAGACGGGCAAAAATGGATAAAAGAATAAAGGGTATCCTGATAAAAATCTCAGGGATACACACTGGTTTTTCAAAAGTCGAAGATATCGGCAGTATGATTGAAGATTTCAAGTTGAGCGGTAAAAAAGTCTATACTTTCATCGAATCCGGAGGCCTGATGGAATATTACCTGGCCACCTTTTCCGATAAGATTTATGTGTTCAAGGGATGGGACTTGTTTCTGAAAGGAGTGTCCAGTGAAGCAATTTTTTTGCGAAACACCCTTTCCAAGCTCGGAATAAAGGCAGATATGATTCACATCGGTGATTACAAAACCGCCGCCAATATGTTCACTGAAGATGGCATGACCCCGGCCCACCGGGAAGCCCTGCAGAAACTTCTGGATGACATCTACACCTCGGTGGTGGAGGGAATTGCCAAAAGAAGAAATATTAAGATGGATTTATTGAGGGATATCCTGGAAAACTCCCCTCTGACCAATCAGGATTATTTGAAAGCCGGCTTAATCGATGAAACCCTATTTCATGACGAAATATTAAAAGACCTGAATTCTAAATACAAAACCGTTAATTTCAACACCTATCGCCAAACGTCTTCACCCAAACCCTACCGGGGCTCCAAAAAAATTACCATCATCTTCGCTTCTGGAGAAATCCATCTGGGTAAAAGTTCCAGTAATAACAAATCTTTATACAGCAGGAAAATATTAGGTTCGGATACCTTAGCCAAACAGCTGGAATGGGCCCGGAAAAGCCGTTCTACCAAGGCCGTGGTCCTGAGAATTGACAGTCCAGGGGGATCGGCCCTGGCCTCAGAAGTGATTCGCAGGCAAATCGAAATTCTGGTTAAGAAGAAACCCCTGGTCATTTCCATGTCTGATCTGGCTGCTTCCGGGGGTTATTGGATTTCAACCTCGGGATCCAAAATATTGTCCCACCCCCAAACCATCACCGGTTCGATCGGAGTGGTCGGCGGAAAGTTTGTCCTTAAAGATCTTTATAATAATATCGGGATGAATAAGGAAATCCTGAAAACCTCAAAACATGCGGATATCTTCTCCGATTACAAATCCTTTACCCCTGAGGAGAGGCAAAAAATATTGGGTATCATGCAAAAAATTTATGACTCCTTCAAGACCATCGTAGCCAAATCCAGAAATATCAAAAAGGAACAGGTGGAAAGAATCGCCCAAGGACGGGTATGGTCCGGCATGACCGCCAAGAAATTGAAACTGGTCGATCAGTTCGGTGGAATACTGGAAGCCATCGAAACAGCCAAGAAATTGGCCAAGATACCAGATTCTGAAAAAATCAGCCTCAAAATCTTCCCAAAACAAAAATCACTTCTGGATTATATTCTCGAATTGGCCGGTTTTCAGATCAAGGATCTGAATGTGATCAACAACATCGAATCTGAAATAAAGAAGTACGATCGATTCTTCCCGGCCCTGCTGATGCCCTACTCCATTTATATTCACTAATTGATCCCCGGTTAGATGATCAGACTGGATTACAAAGAACTACTGACTGAAAATAGCATTCATTGTATTCAGCAAATCATAAAAAAAAATGGAGTCATCAGTTATCCCACCGATACCCTATACGGATTGGGGGGGAATTTTCACTCTTTGATCGTAATCAATAAAATCGATTGTCTGAAACAACGAAGAGAACTTCCCTATTCAGTAGCCATTTCCGGTATCCGGATGCTTAATCCGCTGGTTGAAACCATCCCGGAAATTTTTCATGAGCTTTCCCGGCAATTGGTCCCGGGAAAATTCACTTTTCTGCTGCCCGCCTCCCCCCAACTAAGAAAATCGTTGTTGAAAAACAGTTCG
Source organism: Candidatus Aminicenantota bacterium (assembly GCA_030671465.1). Lineage (GTDB taxonomy): Bacteria > Acidobacteriota > Aminicenantia > UBA2199 > UBA2199 > CAZOWT01. The sequence goes on from DAOVIP010000056.1 coordinate 2,550, forward strand.
AAAATCGGCATCCGAATTCCCAACCTGCCTGATATTCTTGAACTTATTTCAAAATTGAAAGTTCCACTGATATCAACTTCGGTAAACCGATCCAATCAAAAACCCCTGAATAACCCGGACTTGATAGAGGCCCGATTCCCCGAAATCGACCTTCTGATCGATAAAGGCCCCCTGGAGGAATCAAAGGGATCGACAATTCTGGATTTAACCCGGAGCCCGATAAGATGTATCCGGCAGGGCGATGATTATCAAAAACTGGTGTCTCTCGGAATCGAGTTTACGGTTAAATGAACCCCCTTTACAAATAAGATCAATCTCAAAGCCCGTTCTGAATCGTGCTTGTCTTTGGCTGGATAAAATGATATGATGCTTATTCAAGCAAAGGCAGGGATGGAATAATAATTAATGAAAAAAGCGACTGAAAGAGTTGATGTTTCGGGAGAATTGAACCGGGAAAAATGGCTCAGCACCATTTCTTCGAGAATAAAAACCATGAACGACTCTGGTAACCCCGATGAATTTAAAAAATGTTTTCCCCGGCTCATCCGGACGATTTCAAAACACCATGGCTTGCATACCGGACTGAATCTGATCAAAAAAATTGAAGTCTCAACAGGATTGCGCAAACCCACCCTGGCCTTGTATGATAATTGTCTTCACTTTATCGGTGGCGGTCAAAAGTATGGAATGACCATGGCCTTGGCTCTGCAGGATATTTTTGACATCACCATTCTGTCCAACCAGCCGGTCAATCATCGGAACATTCTAGACTGGTATGACCTGGATTTAAGCCGCTGTACTTTTAAAATCATTCCCATTCCTTTTTATGAAAAATTGGGATCCCGACACCTGGACCCGGCATTGGTTGAATCCAAGACTCAAAACCCCTTTCACCTCATCAGCCTTGAATCCGCCAAATACGATTTCTTTCTGAACAACACCATGCTGGAAATGGTATATCCCCTTTCCAACCTGTCGGTGATGATGGTCCATTTTCCCGAACGGAGACCCCGGTATTATTTTTACCCGGATGTCTATACGGCCATCATGTATAACAGCAAATATACGGCCAGCTGGATCAAAAAAAAATGGAAGCTCGAACCCCATCAACATATATATCCCCCGGTGGATATGGAGGTGTATGATGGTACCACCTCCAAGAAGAATATCATCATTTCAGTAGCTCGTTTTGAGGAAGGCGGTACCAAGAAGCAGCTTGAAATGATAAAAAGCTTCAAGCGAATGAAAGAAATTTATCCTGAAATTGCTTTAGGCTGGAGATTAATTCTGGTCGGAGGATCCAATCCTGACAACCCCTATCTCCAATCTGTTAAAGACAGCCTGGGAGACGACCATATTGATCTGAAAATCAACATACCTGCTGATGAGTTAAAAGCCCTGTACCGGGATTCCAAAATATTCTGGCATCTGTGTGGCTTGGGACAGAATGATCCGGCCAAAATCGAGCATTTTGGGATGACCATTTGCGAATCCATGCAAAACAGCCTGGTACCGATTGTGTTTGATGGCGGAGGCCAGCGGGAAATCGTTGAACATGAAACCAACGGATTCAGGATAAAATCCACTTTCCAACTCATCCAATACACGATTCAGTTGATGCATGACCCAATCAAATTAAACAGCATGGGAAATGCTGCCAGACTCAGCAGTAAAGCCTATGATAAAGTGAGATTCATAAAGGAAGTCAAAGCGTTCTTTATCTCACTGTTAAACCAGTATATTTCAGATTGATACCAGTCGATGAAGCCAGAATTCTCAATTATCATTCCAACCAGAAATTCCATGGGCATCATCGACAGACTGATCGAGGCCATCGAAAACCAGGATTTCGAGTTTTCATACGAGGTTATTTTTTTGGTCACCGAGTCCACCGATGGTACCGAGGAATTCTTGAGAAAAACCTCATTCAAACATAAGAAAATCATTTCAATCCCGGCCGTAGAATTCAGTCATAGCAGCACCCGCATGTTAGGGGTTGAGAATGCCCGCGGCAACCAGGTGATTTTTTTTACCGAAGACATTATTCCCATTGGAAGAAATTTCCTGTCCGAACTTACCTCTGCGGTGATAAATAAAGAAGCTGCAGCGGCTTACGGAGTTTATCAGACCGACCCCCAGCAGGCAGATCCGCTGCAGGCCTACCTGAATAACCACTGGTATCTGTCCTACCCGGACCTGGTACCATCCATTTCCCCGACCGAATGGGAGTCAATGCCAGGAATGAAGAAACGGTTATTGTGCAATTTTGATAATTGCGCATCATGTATTGACCGGAAAACACTATTGGAACTTCGCCTTCCGGATGTCCCCTACGGAGAGGATATGTTCTTTGCCAAGCGGATTCTGCTCAACAATAAACGGATTGCCTTAGCCAAAAAGGCAAAATTTTATCACTGGCATAACATGAGTTTCGGTTATTTCCTCAAACGGATGTGTTTAGACCAGCATCTCAGCCAAAAAGAATTCGGCGTCGTTTATATCAAAAACAAATTAAGTATGATCTGGTCTATTAAAATTCGGATACTGCACCGTATCCTGATCACCCTGTTTTTTTTACCAATACCTTTTCAAAAAAAATTATATTGGATCAAATACCACGCCAAAATCCTTACCGCGGATTTCCTGGGAAAATACATCGGAAAATTGACTGAAAATGAAAATCTGAAAACTTTTAATCCGATAAACCGGCGTTTATACCGATTTAAACAAAATATTTTGGCCGAGATATCAGAAAAAAGTATTCCCCGGTACTAACCCCGATTTAAATGTCCGGAGCAGTTATTGAATTATTAAACCTCATAAAATATAATGAAGTCCAACCTGTTTTTAAACGAATTTGAATCAGACAGTCAGGAGGTGAAATGAAATTTATCACAGGTATTGTTTTTGGGATACTGATGGTCATATTCATTTTCCAGAATATTGATATTGTGGTCATAAACTTTCTCTTCTGGAGCCTATCCATATCCAGAGCCCTGATGATTTTTCTGGTATTCCTCATGGGAATTGTATTAGGCACCATTCTGAGAAGTATAAATCTGGGGAAAAAACCCCCACATCCCAAGCTGGAAGCTGACCTGGACCGATCCAATTCAGTTTGACTTTTCCAGGCTGGCCAGCTGATTTTTTAGTGATTTTCTCAGCCGGTTTTCCACAGCCGAACGACCGTATAGCTTGGCAATTTGCTGGTAGATAATCAAGGCCTCAAGGGGTTTTTTTAATCTCATCAACAATCCCGCTTTTTCCCAAAGACAGGGAATATAGTTTGGATTGAACTCAAGACAATCCTCAACTTCTTCCAGAGCTTCCCGATATCTTTGGTTCCGTACCAAATATTGAATATATTCGGTTTGAAAAAACTGGCGGTGATAATATGTCACCCAGTATGAAAGCTGGGTTTTCAACTTCATCAGGTTCCTAAAATTACTATTTGCATCATCAAATTGACCTTCTCTTTCAGAAATCAATGCCCTTAAATGCAAAAAATATTTGTAAGGTATGTAAAAATTCTTTTCAGACAGATGGTAACGCTGTTTGATTTCCTGCAACCATTCCAGCTCCTGCTGGCTGGCTTTCAATTTGTTAAGTTTCAACAAAACCATCCCTCTCAACCAGTGGGCTTCCGCCACGGTATAATCATTGATATCTTTAGAATTATAGGTGAGCAGCGATCGGTCCAGAATGGAGAGTGCTTTATCCAGATTCTTCTCCAAAAAGTGAATATAGGCCTGCTTGACCATGGAGCGGGCCTTCTCCTTTTTTGAATTTGTCAGTTGGTTATAATGCAGTAAAACCGGTTTCACTTTCTGGTACTCAGCCTTCAGGATATAAATGTCAGCCAGGGTCAGATATGACCAGGGTACACTTTGACTGTTTTTTGACAGGGCAGCCAGTTTCATGGCCTCGGCAGAGGTCAGATCACCCGAATAAAAATACCCATCTCCGAGAGAGTCGAAAGAATTGGCGGATTGATCCAGGTTGCGGTAATCCTCAAATCGTTGAATGGCCTGGTTGTGATTTCCCAGATAAGAATAGCAATACCCCAGGTGGTTGATGGCCTTGGAATTTTTTCGATTGATATCCAGAACCTGCTGATAAAAATCAATGGCCTTTTCCGCATCTCCCCGGTGAAAGTATGCTTCTCCGAGTTCAAAAAAAGCATCCGGAAGAAATGGAAAATCTTCCTTCAACTTTTCCAGATTTCCGATTTCCTCTTCAAAATTGAATTCCAGGCGGGATTTAAAAGCCTGGATTTTTAATCGGAAACTACCGGTGAGGTTATCCATCAAAGACACAACCTCCCGGATTAACTGTCTGGCCTCTTCCCGCCTACCCTTGAAATAGAAAATATCAGCCAGCAAATATTTGGCTACCGGGAGATCAATCGACTTTTGCAGATGATATTCGGCCTGGCTGAATTGAAACCTACGGTAATTTTTAAGTCCCTGGTAAAAACTTGAAAATCGTTTCCAGTCACTTCCGAACAGGTCAGAGATTTTTTTTATGCCCACCTCATCCCCCTGTTTATTACCGAAAACACTCAAATATACACGTTTTGCCAGTGTATCCACCTGGCTGGAAAGCAATATATCCTTATTTTGTACGGGAATGGTGATGGGGAATTGCTTTTTCCCCCGGACCACCGGGATCAGTACGGCATCAATGTTGTAGAAGTCGTTGAACCGGGTAACAGTTCCTTTCAATTCAAACAATACATTGAATTTTTTCATCAGTTTTATCACTGTATTCTGGGAATCAAGTGTATTTTTCGCCATTTCCTGCCCGGGGATGTTTTCGGATTTCCCCCCAACCTGATCCGAAACCAGTACTCCCTCTGCACTGGAAGCGGAATCGGTTTCCATATCAAGACCGGAAGCAATATCCTCATTTATGGTTTTAAATTCCCTGAATTGATTTAAAGACTGGTACAGTAAGTAATTCAATTTTTCTAAGAGCTGTTTATCCCTGCTTTGGTTTTCAAAATCATGCAAATAAATATAAAACTTTTCATTGGGATCCGGGATCATCATTTTATCATCCCGGTGGCCAGTCAGTATTAACAACAGGGCGACAATCAGGACCAGGACCAGAGATATGGATACCATTTTCATGATCCGGTGTTTGGTGGATATCAGTGGTTCGGTATGGGCCTTTATTTTTTTAATTCGGTAGACGATATCTCCCAGTCCTTCCTGGTCAGAAGTCTTCTGTATTCCTTTCATCAGTTTATTCTGATCCTTGGTATCAATAATTTCTGTTTTTAAATCAATATTCTTACTTTCAGCCTTCTGAAGACAATCTTCCCGTATTTGCTCAAGATTCTCTTTGATTGATTTGAAATCCGCGAACCGGTCTTTGGGTTTCTTCTCCAGGGTGCGTCTGACCATCTGTTTCAGGGGACCAGGTATATCGCGGAAAAACTGTACGTCCCGGTTGATGACATTGTACAGTGTAGATATATGATCTTTGTCCTGGAAGGGATTAATCCCTTCCAGCATTTCATACAACACCACCCCGAAAGAGAATATGTCGCTGGAGGGCTCCAGATGCTCTCCTCTGGCTTGCTCCGGTGACATGTAGCAAACAGTTCCCATTAGGATTCCTTTTTCAGTGAGGTGGCTCGAATCGATCATATCCTTCTTTTTCATGATTGACTCATCCCTGAATTTCGCCAAACCAAAATCCAGAACCTTAACCGAACCCTTTTGATTAACCATTAAATTAGCCGGTTTTATATCCCGATGAATAATCTGCTTGGAATGGGCTTCTATCATGCCTTCGCATATCTGGATGGCAATATCCAGGATTTTATTGATGCTGAGCTTC
>DAOVIP010000341.1 GCA_030671465.1 Candidatus Aminicenantota bacterium
GAATCCAGGCACGTATACCTGTTGTACCATGACAATAAGAAAAAGATTTAGGAGATTGAATCCATGAAAAATAGATATTTATTCATTTTATTTACCACACTGTTAATCATAAATTTTCTCCTGTTCCTGCCAAACTGTTCTACCGCCGATGATGACGACTTTCAGCTTTTTGAAATGGATGTCATTATCGGTGAAGGGGTAAGCGGTACACCGATACAGGGAACGTATTCCTATAACGAAGGTGACACGGTGGATTACAGTTATGAACTTCTGGCCAATTATCGCAACCTGTCGGTCACCCTGGATAGTGAAGAGGTAGAGGCCAGCGGAACCGTTACCATCACCGGAGTTCACACCCTGAGAGCCCTTGCCGATCCGAGCTATGACATTACCGGTAACTGGGATTTAAGCGAAGAATACGATGATGGCAGTTCATTTGAAGTCAGTACCACCTTTACTGGTACCCTGGACAACGGAACCGTTACCGATACGGACGGTGGCGAAGGGGTTTATACCGTGGATGAATACAACCGGATTGAGTTTAACCTTGAATTTGACAACATCAATTATGAATATGAGGGACTCTTCGATGATGCCAATATCATAAGTGGTAGCTGCAAAAAGGTCTCCGATTCCGGTACCTCTTACGGCTACTGGAGCGCGACCCGTATCGAACCTACTTCATCGATAAAAACAAAATCTTCTTCAGGAAAAAAGTACCCGAAAGGCAATAAAAAGAATTGAGTTAGTCACCTGGCCTATTGTTTCTCCCCCCCGGGCCAACTCCACCTCAGCCCAGATCTTTAACGGATTGGGTCCGGTCATTCCCTGATCCGGGTTCCGATGATCAGCCTTTTAAGCCCGCTGCTTTTTACAGCGTCCATGACCTTTACCACCAGGCCATAATTGACATTCTTGTCTGCCTTGAGGATCAGGGCACGGTCCTTCATCCCGGGAAGTGCCTCTCTTATCCTGGTTTCCAGACCTTCAAGGCTGATCTCACTGTCATTCAAAAAAAGCGTACCATTCTGACTCACGAACAGGGTGAATTCTTTTTGTTCAACCAGAACCGAACTCTTGGCCTCGGGCAGTTCCAGTTGAATTCCGGGTTGTTCCAAAAAGGTCGAGGAAACCATGAAAAAAATCAGCAGCAAAAAAAGCACATCGATCAATGAAGTAATATTGATCAGGGCCCTTCCCTTTTTACGGGCTCCGAATTTAAACCGCATGGGATTTCCTTTTCTTCTTGAAGCGGGTTACTTTTCTGAGTAAAATGCCTGAGTTCTTTTCAATTTCCAGTATCAGGCGCTCGGCTTTGTTGGAAAAATAATTGTAGCCCACCACCGCTGGAATCCCGATGGAGAGCCCCACAATGGTGGTGATCAAGGCTTCTGAAATACCACCTGACATGGCCCGGGCCTGGCCCACTCCCAGTAATGAAATCACATTGAAGACTTTTAAAATCCCGATCACCGTACCCAGGAGTCCCAAAAGGGGCGCGATACCGGCAATGGTTTCCAGGACCACCAGTCCCCTCTCCAAGTGATAAACCTCCTGACGGCCCTGATCATTCACCGCTTCCTTTATTTCCTCGGTGGATGAATTCCGGATTTCCAGGCCGACCCGGATAATATTGGCAAAAGGGCCCCTGTATTTCTCACAGATCGAAGATGCCAGCCCGATATCCCCGGGTCCTTTGATGTTATTGATCACACTTTCAATTTCCGGAATAATCACCTTTTTCCGGCGCAGCGAAAAAATCTTCTCAATAACAATTGACAGGCCGATCACCGAGCAGAGCAAAAGCGGATAAATGATAAAACCGCCTTTGCTTAAAAATTCAATTACATGTCTCATCCATTTATTCTCCTCTTTTTCTTGGTTTTTTAATCAGGTACAAAAATTTTCCCGTTACCTCCAGATAGGGTTCGGGAAAATCCGCGGGCAGCCGGGGGAACGGAGCGGAAATTTCAATCGCCGTATGACTGGTCTTCATCAATGATTCATCCCCCTGATACCCCAGTACTCTCAGATCCCTTAGCTCGCCATTGGGATATATTTTAAACCGGAGCAGGGTCGTCCCGCTGATCATTCCCAGCCGGGTAAAGGCAATGGGAGGGAAGATATTCTGCCGGATCCGTCTTTTCAACTCCAGCAAGTAGGGAGCAAAGCTCCAGTTATATGTATTAAATGACAGGCCGCCCATTTCAAGGGCCCGCGATTTCAGGTTTTCATGGGCCACATTGGGCAACTGATCTTTGGCACCGGATTTTTCGGTATGGGGATTTTTAAAAACATATTCTTTATAAAAAATACCGGTTCTATTCTTATCCAGGAATTCCCTGAGTTCGGACAAATCTTCATTTTCCGGTGTTTCGACCTGACGGGGTTTGGGTTGGCCCTTTTCCTGCCTGGGAACGGGCAGTTCATGAGAATCGAAATCTCCCCTGGAAAAGGCTTCTCCCGGTTTAACACGGGAATCTGTTTCCGGATTCCGGGTCCGGGCATTCTTGTCGGATAAAAAATCGGCCTTTTCCGGCGGTTTCACGGTTCGGGCATCCTCCGGGTTTTCAATAACCTCCCGGGGCCGGTTGGGTGATTGCAAATCAAACACAATAGGGTCCCCGTCTAAAGGGGAAACCGGTTCAACCCGGAACCCGATGATCTTCCATTCCACGGCCAAGTTCAACAATAGAAAAATGAGAATATGCAAGGCCAGGGAAATGAAAGGAATATATCTTTTATAACCGGATTTCACTGGACTATTTCACCTCATATCGTTCGGGACAATAAAGTAAATTGAAGGCTTTTTATTCATTTGTCAGAAACCAAAACAGATCACCCGGCTTCTATTATACAACAAATGCCGGCCAATCGGTTAAAATGCATTA
>DAOVIP010000205.1 GCA_030671465.1 Candidatus Aminicenantota bacterium
ACCTGGTGGATCCGGCAGGCCATAACCAGAGCCATTGCTGATCAAGCCCGTACCATAAGAATTCCCGTTCATATGATTGAGACGATTTATAAAATAAACCGTACCCAGCGTCGTCTGGTCCAGGAACTGGGCCGGGAACCTACCGAAGAGGAAATTGCCAACGAGACCGGATTTTCTACTGAAAAGACAAGGAAAATATTGAAAATCGCCCAGGAACCCATTTCACTTGAAACCCCGGTTGGAGATGATGATTCCTATCTCAGGGATTTTTTAGAGGATGACAAGACGGTATCACCTCCTGAAATTGTTTCTCAGATGAATCTGAGAGAGCAGCTGGAACTCATCCTCTCATCTCTAACTGAAAGAGAGGCCAAAGTCATTCAAAGACGCTTCGGATTGCTGAACGGGAATGAGCATACCCTTGAAGAAGTGGGGCAGGAATTTCAGGTAACCCGGGAAAGAATCAGGCAGATTGAAGCCAAAGCCCTCAGAAAATTGAAAAAAAAGGCCAAAAGGCTGGTCACTTTTTTAGATAAACCCGAAGAATTCAAGTAAGATTTTTGTGTTATTCGGTTATCTCATCTTTTTTTTTGGCCCCGAGGATGAAACTGATCGTATATTTGCTTTACCTTATCCCTGGAAACATGGGTGTATATTTCTGTAGTTGAAATGCTGGAATGACCGAGCATCATTTGGATAGACCGTAAATCAGCTCCTTTTTCAACCAGATGGGTGGCAAAGGAATGCCTCAGGGTATGGGGAGTCAGTATTGAGGCAATTCCCATTTGTTTTCCATATCCCCTTATTATTTTCCAGAGTCCCTGTCGACTCAGTGAATGTCCCCTATGGTTGAGGAAAACATATTGGGTATCTTTGATTCTTAAAATACCAGTTCGAGTTTCATCCAAATATGCTTTCAAGCATTGTTTTGCCTTTTCTCCCAGGGGAATAACCCGTTCCCGATTTCCTTTTCCCAGAACCCTGATAAAACTATCGTCCATAAATATGTTCTTTATTTTCAAATGGATGACTTCGGAAATTCTTAATCCAGTTCCGTACATCAATTCCAATATGGCTTTATTCCGTATACCCAGAGAGGTGGATGTGTCCGGGATATTCAGCAGGGCATCAATCTGTTGAATGGAAAGGTAATGAGGCAATACTTTCCATTTCTTGGGGAATTCAAGGTCGGAAACTGGGTTGCTATCCATCTTCCCCTCTGAAACCAGATACTTATAAAAGCTCTTTAAGGATGAAATCAAATGAGCTTGTGTGGCCAGTGAAATTCCCTTAAGCGCTTCTGATTTAATAAATTCAATGACCTGTGAATCGGAGATGGCTGAATGACTAATTTTTTTCAGAGATAAATATTTTTGAAGTTTTCTTAGCTGCAGTTTATAGGATTCGATGGTATTGGGGGAAAGTCCTTTTTCCATTTCCACAAAAGTCAAATAAGATTGCATATCATTGATGAATTCAGCTCGGTCAAACATGATGTTTTATGGTATGGAAAATTTTATTCAAGCGCCGTATTTTTTAAATTTTAAAGCATGGGCCATCATCAATGGAAGAATGTCGATAGAATAAAACCGGCCCAGAACACCTCTGGCGCATTCGGTTTCTGAGAAGCTTTCCGGTTTCCAGGGATTCAATCGATTATAGGGTGATTTTATCAGTAACGGATTGGGATGCCATGAGTGTGATTTCATGGTACTGGGTGTTGAATGATCGCTGGTTATGACCAGAGTTTGGGGATTCAATTTGAGGATTTCTGGCAGAATTTTATCGAATTCTTCAATGGTTTTGACCTTATTATTGAAGTCCCCATCCTCGCCATAAGAGTCGGTTTTTTTTATGTGTATAAAGAAAAAGTTGTACTCAGTGTAATGTTTTTTAAGGGTTTTAACCTCTTCACGAATGGTTGATCCGGTATCCAATATATCCATCCCTACCAATTGGGCCAGCCCCCTGTACATTGGGTAACTGGCGATGGCCGCGGTTTTTAGACGAAACAATTCTTGCATAGATGGAATAGACGGATATCTGGCAGTACCCCTCAGCAAACAGGTGTTTACCGGTTTTTGGCCGCTAAGCTCTTCAGTAACCCGGATAATAAATTTGTTTAAGATCTTAGCGGTTCTTTCAGCTTGAGGTGACTTTGCCTTGGAGTACAATATGGGTTTGTCGGTGACTTCTGGATCGGCATCGGTTACATCATCGCTCAGTCCCCCTCCCCTTAAGAGGAGTACAAATCTGTGTTCCTCTCCAGAAAAAAGTTTTATTTTAACATCTTCAATCCAGTTGATTTTTTCATCCAGGTAAGCGATGATTTCTCGATTTTTTTTGGATGATATTCTTCCAGCTCTGCGATCGGTTATGATTCCATTTTCCTGGGTGGCAAAATTCCCCCTGATGGCAATATCATCTTTCTCTACCTTTATTCCCACTCCCAGAGCCTCCAGTATCCCTCTTCCGATTGAATACCTGAGGGGGTTATAACCAAAGAGGGCCAGATGGGCCGGACCGCTTCCTGGGGTAATCCCCATGGAAATGGGAAGGGCTAATCCCAATTCGCTTTCGGAAGCCAATTGGTTGAGGTTGGATTTCTTGGCAGTTTCAAGTTCGGTTTTCTGGTTCACCGGAAGCCCACCCAGTCCGTCCAGAATGATCATGATCATTTTGTTATCATTTTCCAAACTGATTTTTCGGTATAAAGATTCTTTGTCCATTTTGCCTCAATATAATTATGACCATAATGGTCAGAAAAATCAAGAATTATATTTTATAGAAAAGTCGAGGTTTTATTGCAAATCTTTTGATTATTCATTAAACTTTTTGTAAAAGGAGACTTGGGATATGAATTTTTACGATGTGATCAAACAAAGAAGGAGTATCAGAGATTATTTACCGGACAAAAAAATACCGGATGAGGTACTTATTAGAATCCTCGAGGCCGGCCGCATAGCCCCTTCCGCTGCCAATCGACAACCCTGGAAAATTATGGCCATCAAAGATAAAAACCTGCGCCAACGGGTATGTGAAAGTTATAAAGGGAAATGGTTGAGAAATGCTCCGGTCATCCTGGTGGTTGTTGGTTACCGGGAACAGGCCTGGGTCAGGCCAAAGGACCGACATAGCAGTATGGAAGTGGATCTGACCATTGCCATGGACCATATGATTTTAGCCGCAGCAGCAGAAGGTATCGGAACCTGCTGGATAATGGCCTTTGATTATGATATTCTCAAGCAGGTGTTGAATCTAAAAGACAATCAATCTGTATCCTGTATTACTCCTCTGGGCTATCCTTCAGAGCGATCCCTGAAGGAAGAAGATTCGTTTCGAAAGGAATTTGATGAGGTTGTGGAAATTGTTTGATTAGAGCTCTTGGGTTTTTATATTCGCATCCGCCCGGGAAATATAACCAGTCCTTGGTTTGACACATTCTGACAAATTTGCTATTATTTTTTCTCACACTGGAGGTAATTGTGATCAAAGGGAAATACTTGTTTACATCTGAATCAGTATCTGAAGGTCACCCGGATAAGATCTGTGATCAAATATCAGATGCCATTTTAGATTCCTGTTTGGAACAGGATCCAGAGTCAAGAGTGGCGGTTGAATGCCTGGTAAAGACTGGTGTGGTCATTGTAGCAGGAGAATTGACTACCAAAGGATATGTGAATATTCCAAATATTGTAAGGAAAACCCTGAAAGAAATAGGCTATACAAAGTCTGAGTATGGAATTGAATATAAAACCTGCGGAGTCATGGTTCATATTGAAGAGCAATCCCCGGATATTTCCATGGGTGTCAGTGAAAATGAAGGGCAATACCAGGAGCAGGGAGCAGGTGATCAGGGGATGATGTTTGGTTATGCAACAGATGAAACCAAAGATTTTATGCCCCTGCCGATTTATCTGGCCCATAAGCTGGTTAAGAAACTGAGCGAAGTCAGAAAAAATGGCGATATTCCCTATTTGGGCCCTGATGGGAAATCACAGGTGACCGTTGAGTACGAAAATGGAAAACCGCTGAGAGTAACCACAGTAGTGGTATCCAATCAACATGAAGACGGGTTTTCTCATGACGAAATACAGTCCGATATTATTGAAAAAGTCATAAAGCCGATCTGTGGAAATTGGATTGATTCTGAAACAAGATATTTAGTGAATCCCACTGGAAAATTTGTTCTGGGTGGCCCTTATGCCGATGCGGGTGTTACTGGCCGAAAAATCATTGTTGATACCTATGGTGGGATGGGAAGGCATGGTGGTGGTGCTTTTTCGGGAAAGGATCCATCTAAAGTTGACCGTTCCGCGACCTACCTCTGCAGATATATCGCCAAAAATATTGTGGCAGCCGGTCTGGCCGAAAAATGTGAAGTTCAGGTTGCCTATGCCATAGGAGTGGCTGACCCGATTTCGATCAATGTCAATCTTTTTGATACCGGAAAGTTAAGTGAAGAAAAGATTGTTGGATTTA
>DAOVIP010000345.1 GCA_030671465.1 Candidatus Aminicenantota bacterium
GGTGGAGAAGTAATAACCGGCTTTTAGGTTGACCAACCAATAGGCTTCATTTTCGATCTCGGCCGGACCCGGATCTGATTTTTCAAAACTGTGCAGGTAGTTGATCTCCACCCAGAAGCGGTCCACTAATATTTTACCTCCTAACAGCAATTTGGGTGAGGGGATATCATTCAGCGGCTCATCCCGCTCTGAATCCCGCCCATGGTAAAAGAAATAGTGTCCGAAAATTTCCAGGTTTTTGAAGGGGAAATATTGAAATTCCACTTCACCACCCCGGAGATTACCCCGGGTGATATTGTCATAGGTATAGATGTTATCTTCATTCTTGTAGCGCTCGATCATGTCATCGATCCGGTAGGAGAACAGGTAAATCCCTAAGAAAAACTGTTTAAAAAACACCTTTATTCCTGTATCCAGGTTGAAGCTGCTCTCCGGGATCAGGTCCGGGTTTCCGATCACATACTTCCGGCCCGTGAGCCCGGTGTAAAAGGATTCGCTAAGGCCGGGCAGGCGAAAGGCCCGTCCCATGTTGAAGAACAGGGAAACCGACTTCCCGAATTTTTTGGTTGCTCCTAAAAAAAAAGACGGGGCATTCGAGTTTTTGACCTTTTCCTGGTCATCCACCAGGGCCTGAAGTGAAAACCAGGTGTACCGGACCCCGCCCATGATATCCACACCGGGAATGCCACTGTAATCTTCGGTCAGGAAGAGGCTGGTGTCATCCCGTTTACCGTCTTTCAGGGGAAAAGTGGTCTCGCGGCCTTGCTGGTCTTCCAGGGAGTTTTCAAAATCAAAACTCCGCCGGCCGAACCATTCCACTCCGGTCTGAAAAGAAAAATGCCGGTTGAGGGATTTTTTAAAGGTTGCCTTTCCGCCCAGGTTATAGCCGCTGCTCCGGGTATATTCGTGAGATAATGTATCTGCCCGGTACTTTTCCAGTGCATACAGGCTGGGATTCAGATACAGCAGCACTTCGAGTTTGCCGTTTTCAACCAGTTGTTTTTCACAGTAATGAAAACGGATGAAATGTTCCCCCTCTTCCGAGACCCGGGTATAGTTGTCCGGGTCATTGTCCCGGTTGGGTTTGCCCAGGTCATTACCATATCCGCCGATATAGCTCAGGCTGAATTCCCGTTTTTCATTGCTGCTGTGCAGGGACAGTAGGCCCGAGTAGGTGGTATAACCGGAATGGTAGATTTCCTGGACCGGGGTTGAATAATTATCCGCCCGGGTCAGCTGGAATCCCCCGATTAGATTGAAACCGAAAAGATTCTGCCGGGTCAACAAACCGCTGTTCAGGCGCTGGCTCGAGGAACTGAGGGAGAGGTTCAGACTGTTGCGCAGGGTCGGATCAGGACGGGGATTCTGGGTGAGAAGCTGAATAACACCGCCGATGGCATCCGATCCGTAGAGCACCGATGAGGCTGATCTCACCACTTCAATTTTCTCCACGATTTCCGGCGACAGAAAAGTGGCGGAAACCCCGGCCCGGCGGTCTCCGATGATCCGCATGCCGTCCACTAAGATCAGCACCCGGCGCCGGGCAATTCCCCGGATGCTGGGGGTGATGGAAAAACCCCCGCTACCGATAAAATGGATTCCCGGAGTGTTCAGCATGGTGCTGACAATATTTTCGGGAATTTTTTCCTTGATCTCCAGCTCGGATACTACACTTTCGGCAGCCGGTACATCCACTGATTTTTCTTCCCGGTTCAGGGCGGTGACCGAGATCTCCTCCTGCAGGTATTCCTTTGGAATAAGCACCACCGAGAGCGGCTTCCGTGTCCTGGAAGCGGAAATACGGAGCTTGTGGGGGTGAAATTTGGCATGCTCAAAAACCAGGGTCAGGGTACCGGAAACCCCTGAAACCTTGAGGACAAATTGACCCCGGGAATTGGAAAAACAGATGGGCTCCAGGTTCTTCAGGAATACCCGGATGTCTTTCAGGGGATTCTGGTGAATGTCCTGGATCACCCCGGTAA
This sequence comes from Candidatus Aminicenantota bacterium, assembly GCA_030671465.1. GTDB lineage: Bacteria > Acidobacteriota > Aminicenantia > UBA2199 > UBA2199 > CAZOWT01. Next base: position 1,983 of record DAOVIP010000345.1, read on the forward strand.
TCAACAAAGTCGTGTTTCTGGCTTCCTGTCTTTTTTTGGCTGACAGGGGTAAATCTGTTGCCAGAAATAAGATGAATATAAAAACAAAAATGTATTTCTTCATGATGATTTCTACGTTATTAGCGGTTAATTGGTTATCCGCTAATATATCATTTCCGATTCATTTTGTCATCCCCAAACTTGACATTGTTGAAGTAAATCGTTAGCATAATTTCATAAATGTCGACCAAAAGCAGGAAAGTATCTACCCTTCAGACCATTGCCTTTGTGATACTGTTGATCTATGTCCTGAACCTGGCCGAGGGCATTTATATCGTGATTAAGACCGGGCAGTGGAATTCCCTGGTGGAAAAATTGCTATCCCTGGTGATTTTCGGATTCATTGCCTACCGTTCCTGGGAATCCATCCGTCACGGACGCGAATCCTACCGGCAGCGATTCGAGAAGCAAAAGGAAAATGTGGGTCTGAAAGATGCTGCCATGTTTTCCCTGACCTGGAGCAAGGAGATTTACAAGCGCATTCCCCAGGACCGCAAACCGCTGGTCCAGAATGCCTTTGTGTTGATTGCCATTGCCATGGGCATTGCCTATTTGCAGTTCGGGAGTCTGCTGACCATCCTGCTGATTGCCACCCTGGTACTGGCCGGGGTCAACCTGTTGATCTGGGCTGTGGCCAGTGAGCGGGAAGAGCGCAACCGCATCCAGATCGAGATGGAAAGCGCCCGTAACATGCAGATGAGCCTGATGCCCGAACAGGACCCGGAGGTCAGGGGTTTTGATATCTCAGGATGCTGCATTCCGGCCTTTGAAGTGGGAGGAGACCTTTTTGACTATGCCTGGTTTCAGAAGCAGAAGCAAAAACTGGGCATCAC